>JBCCNJ010000044.1:0-31597 GCA_039025905.1 Pseudomonadota bacterium
ATTTTATTAATATACTAAAAGCTGCTACTTTTTAAAAATCGACACTGCAAGAAACGAGAGGCATAACCATGGCGGGCACAAAAAGTTGGCAAGCACTTAATTGGCAGGATCCTTTCCTATTGGAGCAGCAGTTAAACGACGAACAGCGCATGGTGCGAGATACGGCCCGGCAATATGCCCAGCAGCGCCTACTGCCGCGTGTGCAAGACGCCTTTCGACGCGAAGAGACCGATAGCTTCATTTTCAAAGAGATGGGCGAGTTGGGTCTACTGGGCTCTACCATTGAGGGCTATGGCTGCCCCGGTGTCGACTATATCTCCTACGGCCTCGCTGCGCGCGAGGTGGAGCGAGTCGATTCAGGCTATCGCTCCATGATGAGCGTCCAGTCTTCTTTAGTGATGTATCCGATTTACGCCTATGGCACCGAAGCGCAGCGAGAGAAATACCTGCCTAAGCTGGCGACCGGCGAATGGATTGGCTGCTTCGGGCTGACTGAACCCGACCACGGCTCCGATCCCGGCAGCATGGTGACTCGTGCTCGCAGCGTTGAGGGCGGCTATCGTATCAGCGGCGCTAAAATGTGGATCACCAACAGCCCCATCGCCGATGTCTTTGTGGTGTGGGCGAAAACAGACGATGACAAAATCCGCGGTTTCATCCTCGAGAAAGGCATGGACGGTCTAACCGCGCCAAAGATAGAAGGCAAGCTTGCTCTGCGCGCGTCCGTTACCGGCGAGATCGTCATGGACGAAGTCTTTGTATCGGAAGATCAGTTGATGCCGAACGTCCAAGGGCTAAAAGGTCCGTTCGGTTGCCTGAACAATGCCCGCTACGGCATAGCCTGGGGCGCTCTCGGCGCGGCAGAAACCTGCTGGCACGCGGCGCGTGATTACACTATGGAGCGCAAACAATTTGGCAGGCCGCTGGCTGCGAACCAGCTCATTCAGTTGAAGCTCGCCGATATGCAAACCGAAATCAGCCTTGGCCTGCAGGGCTGTCATCGCGCCGGCGTATTGATGGATGCGGGTCAGATTGCACCGGAGCTGATCTCGCTGATCAAGCGCAACTCTTGTGGCAAAGCACTGACCATCGCGCGCCAGGCGAGAGACATGCTGGGAGGCAACGGCATATCCGACGAGTATCCTGTCATGCGCCACATGATGAACCTGGAAGTGGTGAACACCTACGAAGGCACGCACGACGTTCACGCATTGATTCTGGGTCGTACGCAAACCGATATTCCCGCTTTCTAGCAAGAGATGGGGGCACTCTCTCATCTAAAAGTACTCGATCTTTCTCGAGTCCTTGCTGGCCCCTGGGCCTCGCAGATTCTTGCGGATCTCGGTGCTGAAGTGATCAAAATCGAGAGGCCAGGCGTCGGCGATGATACCCGCGCCTGGGGCCCTCCTTTTATGGCAGACGCCGACGGCTCACCCACCGCTGAGTCTGCTTACTTTCTCAGCACCAACCGCGGCAAAAAATCCGTGTGCGTTGACATAAAATCATCAGAGGGCCAGCGAGCGCTGCAAGCGTTGGCGCGCGACTGCGATGTCGTTATCGAAAACTTCAAAGTCGGGGATGCGAGTCGCTACGGTCTCGGACACAGCGACTTATCCAAAATCAATCCCGAGCTAGTGTATTGTTCCATCACTGGCTTCGGCCAGAATGGACCCATGCAACATCGCCCGGGTTACGACTTTATGATACAGGCCATGGCTGGTCTGATGAGCATTACCGGAGCGCCGGATGAACAGGAAGGTGGCGGTCCGCAAAAGGTCGGGGTTGCGCTTACAGATATTATGACTGGCCTCTATGCCACCATTGGTATTCTGGCGGCACTCGCCGAACGTGAGCGTTCCGGTCTTGGCCAACATGTCGACATGGCGCTTTTTGATGTAACCGCAGCAAGCCTTGCCAACCAGGCGAGTAATTACCTGGTCGGCGGCATCAACCCGACCAGGCTCGGTAACGCTCACCCCAATATCGTGCCCTACCAGAGCTTTGTCGTTGCCGATGGCCACATTGTGGTTGCCGTGGGGAACGACAGCCAGTTTCGCCGATTCGTTGAGGTGCTGGGCGCAGCTGAGCTGGCAGACGACCCTCGCTACTGCAGCAATGAAAATCGCGTCGAAAATCGAGATGCGCTTGTGCCCATTCTGCAAAGATCGATGTTGGATAAAACGAAAGAGCGCTGGCTAGCACTCTTTGAAGCCGCGAATGTGCCAGCAGGACCCATTAATACGGTTGCCGAGGTGTTTGAATCAGAACAGGCTGAGGTGCGTGGTCTTTGGGTAGAGCTCGATCACCCCTTAAACCCCTCACTCAAGCTACCCGGCAGCCCAATCAAGCTCTCGCGCACACCCGTAAGCTATGGCAGCGCACCTCCCCTGCTGGGCGAGCACACGGATGAAGTGCTGGCTACTCTCGAACGTGCGGACATGAATCCCAAAAAAGGTAATGCCAAACAGCATTGAAGGGCACCGCCCTGCAGAAATGAAAAGCGAGGGGTTTGGTTCTGTTTTCGCAGTCTCAACTGCGGCGCCGGGCGCCTTGTTTCAAATTGCTCGCGCACAGTCGAACCGGGGCGGTTCTCATGTGCCAAGTCGCACCAATATGAAAGCCTCAGCAGGGGTAGTGCTGAACTTCGCTTGGACTACAGAGGCGGATGAATCACAACGGGCTTTGGCTCGTTGCGACCCTGCGGGCTTCGGCGCAAGCGCCTTGTTTCAAATTGCTCGCACACAGTCTAACCGGGGGCGGTTCTCATGTGCCAAGTCGCACCAAATAAAAAGCTACCCCTGGGGGTGGTGCCGGATTAAGCTTAGACTAAAGGGGCGGATGAATCACAACGGGTTTTGACCCGTTGTGACCCTGCGGGCTGCGGCGCGGGGCGCCTTGTTTCAAATTGCTATGCAATTTGTCGAACCGGGTGCGGTTCTCATGTGCCTCATCATGCAAATATAAAAAGCCACCCTTGGGGTGGCTTTTTATATTGGTAGGACCAGGCGGATTCGAACCGCCGACCTCTACCATGTCAAGGTAGCGCTCTAACCAACTGAGCTATGGTCCTAAAGGGCGACGAATTATAAGCGGCCCTCTGCATTGGCTCAAGCTCCATTGAATGAGAGCATTGTATTGGCTCGTACTTCGGGCCATCAGGTGAGCAATTATGTGGCAATCGATCGAAAATACTATCTCCCAGGCTCTAGGCGAGAACTTTACTATTCACGATACATCTGTTGTTGCAGGCGGTTGTATCAACCAGAGTTTTCGCTTGAGGGGAGGACGCCGCTCTATTTTCCTGAAAACAAACCAGCCGCAATATCAGGATATGTTTACGGCAGAGCAACAAGGCCTTGATGAGATTCGTGCGAGCGACACTATACGGACGCCAGAAGTTATCGCCTCAGGTGCGGACGACCAAAAGAGTTGGATAGCACTTGAGTATTTGCAGCTCGAGTCAGTCTGTTCACACTCGGCGCAAGAGAAGCTAGGTGAATCAATGGCAGCACTGCATCGATGCCGAGCTAATGAGTTTGGATGGCACCGTAATAATTACATCGGCACTACAATGCAAATCAACAACTGGACTGAATCCTGGACTGCTTTTCTTTCCCAGCATCGTATTGCGCATCAACTAACAATGGCTCAACAAGCAGGGTTGCCAGGATCCACGATCGATCGGATTAATCGATTGCTAGAGAATCTGGCTGTGTTTTACCGCAGTTATACACCAGCACCCTCATTGCTTCACGGCGATCTTTGGAGTGGCAACTGCGCTATGACGCTTGAAGGCGTTCCCGTTATTTTTGATCCCGCTGTCTACTTCGGTGATCGCGAGGGCGACATCGCAATGACTGAGTTATTCGGCGGCTTGAATACGGTTTTCTATGACGCTTATGGCGCCGCCTGGCCTTTGGATGAAGGCTATAGGGTGCGTCGCGATTTGCATCAGCTCTACCATATTCTCAATCACTTCAACCTGTTCGGCTCAGGCTACGCTCATCAAGCGCGGACGCTCTCGGAAAGACTGCTCAGTGAGCTCGGTTAAGAGCGGAGCCAGACGAAAAACTCACCAGCTAGAGATATTTCGTTGGAAAGTATCGGAGGCAATCTTGTAATACTTCCTCCGCTTTTTGCGGGCGATTGGTAGCTTCAAAACTGGAGATGAGCACACTGCACGCTTCTTTATGCCAGGGCATTGTCTCGCGTGTGATCTGCGCGTAACGGATTGCGTCTTCGTACTTCCTGGCGCGCAGTGCATTACGCGCTCTACTAGCTTCCCTCCACGGGCCGGCTTGGGAAGGTCGGAATCGTTGCCCATCGAGCAATCCTTTTCTGGCGACCAGCCAGCCAACCGCATCAACATAGATCAATTGCCAGCGTCCTGTTTTGACCAGAGCCTGCAGCTTCTCAACGCCCTCACCCCGTGCAAAGGACCACAGCACGTAATCCGCGCCCGTCTCCTCAATCATTTTAAGCCAACCTGGCTGTGAGCCCTGAACATCGGCGTAGTGCAAATAGGTTTCATCGTCAAAAACGGTATCGGCACGGCCATCGACAAACACCCTTAGAGCCCCATCGGTGCGGTAGTGAAGATAGCCTCCCCAGCGCCATGCGCCATAGACATTACCTGAGATATTGTTTGCTTCTACGAAATTAACAAGCTCAACTGGATAGATATAATGCGCGGTCATGTAGTGAAAAGCCGGTCCCGGATGCAGGGGATACGGCTGCAGACGATAGAGCCCCAAGAATATTGCCAGCAATCCAAAGCCCCAACCGTATTTTTCAATCCTCAATCTTCGCAGCCCTAGAGCCAACAATGGGGCGAAAAGTACAGCCAGGGAAATCGCATAAAGCGGAATAAAGCGACGGCTGGTTAAGGACATCGCGAGGGTCAGCGCGGTTAACGCAACTCCTTCCCAGGGTATACCCGTTTCTGATCTGATCTTCCGAAACGCGTAAAGGAGTGCCAAGATGGGCAACCATATCAGGTAGAAATACAAGGGGGACCGAATCCCGCCAGGTTCAAAAGGTGATGCCCACTCAGCGATGGTGCGAAATGGTGATGACGCTTCAAGCGCATACCCTAGTGGGTATAGGAACACGTCGTAGCCATAGGGGTTAATCAACGATGCCAAAATGCACAGCAAAACAACAGTGGCTGCGAATCTAAAGGTAGCCATTGACGGCTCGCGCCAAGGACACAATAGCACTGCGAGCACCATCAAGCCGAACAATACACCGCTATGCAAATTCACCCATACAACAAAAAGCAGGATCAGAAGCGCGATGTTGGGACGGCGCCCCAAGGCCATCAACAACAGCAGCGTGTAGCCCAGTAGTGAATACAGATGCGGCCGAATATCAAGAAACGGGGCAGCCGTTGCGATAGCGATCACAGTGGTAATCAATGCCGCAATAGCGCTTTGAGAGTGCCGCGTCAGTGCAATATGAAGCGCTCCGAAGGTGACCAAAAGGACGAGCCACTTCCAGTAAACCAGCGCTTCCAAACCCCACAACGTGGTCCAGCCATAGTACGTCAGGCCCGCTAGCCATTCGTGGTTCAGCCAGTCATTGCCCATCGCCGTGAACGACCAATCGTCTACCAATCGAAGCGTCTGGGTCTGGATCAACTCACGTCCAGCTGCTATCTGCCACCACAAGTCCCCAGACGCCATTTCGGTGTAACCGAAGGACAGAACCAGCAACAACAAACCTGTAAAAATCAGTAGATGGCTGACAACAGAATGTGCACGAGTATTTGACAATACCTTCTTCCTAAATCAGCACAATCCCAACTAAGCGTAGGTCTTTGGGCTGTGCGTGTTGCAGAGCAACGAATAGCCCATTGCCCGAATAAAACGACAGTAAACAGCCCCGTGGGCTTTTCGCTCTTACATTGAAGTGGCGAAAGCAGGTGCCCAGTGCGTCATTCAAATCGAAAAACTGAGACCGGTCTACACGCTTATATATCGCCCATTTGTCTAGATCAACTATCTAATCTACCGCTCTAGTCACTCGTTCGACTTATCGTAAAAATGCAGTCGGAAAGTACTGCAGGCAATCTATCAGCACGTCCTCTGCCTCGGATTGCTGGTCGGTGGCACGATAACTCCAGATCAGTACGCTACATGCATCTCTGTTCCACGGCATCAGCTCGCGCACCTGGCTAGCGTACTGATTAGCCACTTCAGGATTTCCTGCGCGCTGGGCGTTACGCGCCATCGCCAAATCGCGCCATGGCCCAGGCTGCGAGGGCAGGTAATCCGGTTTGCTCGCGCTGTCTCCGCGAACCAGCAACCAACTTACCGCATCGCTGTAAACTGGTTGCCAGCGGCCTGTTTCCACCAGTGCTCGGAGTTTTTCCCTGCCACTGCCGCGCCTGTGGGACCAGAGAATATAGTCGGCCTCGGTATCCTCAATACGTTCGATCCAATCCGGTTGTGAACCTAGCACCGCTACATAATCTAGATAAGTGTCATCGTCATAGATTGTATCCGCTCGCCCATCGACAAATACCTTCAACTCACCATCTGTTCGCCAATGGATGTAACCGCCCCAGTTCCACAGTGCATACACCTTACCGCTAATACCGTTCTGCGTGATGAAATTAAGCGTTTCTACAGGAAAGCTGTAGTGCGCCGTCAAGTAGTGAAACGCCGGGCCAGATTGAACCGGATAAGGCAACAGTCGATACACGCCCCAGAACATCGCCAACAAACCAAACCCCAGGCTGAATTTTTCTAGCCGCAGCGAGCGCAGAGTCAGCGCGACCAGGGGCGCTAGAAAAACTGCCATTGAGATCGCAAATAAGGGAATGAAGCGCCGGCTGGTTAGCGCCATTGCCAGCGTGAGTGCGGTGAGCGCCATTCCCTCCCAGGGAATACCTGTGCGCGACTTGATGACGGGTACAAAATACAGCGGCGCCAGAAGCGGCAACCACATCAGATAGAAAAACAGGGGCGATCGAATCCCACCCGATTTAAAGGGCGTAATCCACTCGCCAATCGTGCGAAAGGGGGACGTCGAATCAAAAGCATAGGCCAGAGGATACAGAAATACCTTATACCCTGATGGATTGAGGGTGGCGGCAGCAACACAAATCAAAAACGCCACCATCGCAAATCGAAAGGCGGCTGCCGTCGGTTCTCGCCAGGGGAACATCAGGACGCCCAGCGCCATCAGCCCAAAGAATACGCCACCATGAAGGTTCACCCAGGCAAGGAATAATAGTGCGAGTGCCGACACATTCGGCCGCTTCTCCAGAGCTAGCACCAGCAGCAAAGTAAAGCCAAGCAGTGAATAAAGGTGTGGTCTAATGTCTAGGAAGGGGGCAGCCACAGCGAGTGCAATTACCGTGCAGATGAGCGCGGCTAGCGGGCTATCCGATGTCCGCGTTAGAGCATAAAGTAGAGCGCCAAACGTTGCTAACAACGTCAGCCACTTCCAATAAACCAGACTCTCAACCCCGAAGGCGCTAACCCACAGATAGTAGAGTAAACCAGCTAACCATTCGTGATTAAGCCATTCTTTCCCGTGTGCGGTGAAGGACCAGTCATCCACCATCCAGAGGCTGCCGGTCTGCACTAGTTCGCGCCCTGCTGCGATATGCCACCACAGGTCACCGCCCGCCATTTCGGTAAAGCTGTATGACAGGATAAGCAGAGCTGCCGCAATCAATATGATTAGATTATTGAGGTTGAGTTGAGCGCGAATGCTGGACAACTTCACTCCTCTTCTTGTGCGAGACTCATGAGCAACAGGCAAACCAACTCAATCTTTGACTCGGAAAATGACCAAGTCTCCCACAAACAGTGGGAAGTTGCCGTAGAGCCATCGATGGATTCGCAGTTCCGGCATGACGCTATGCAGCGCAATCGTGCGCTCTACTTCAAGATGCGGATGGCGGCCAGCCAAGGCATCACGATAGAAGCGCGCATAGCTAGGTTCAGTTTTCACCAACCGCGTCAAGTCGTGTGTTAAAGGACCGTTAAGCTCATTTGCAAATGCAGTATCGTACCAATTTTCGCTCAATATCAAATGCGTAGCTTGACGCAACACCCCGGCATCACCGTCTGCGTATTCCGGCCTGAACAAGTGGTTGTTACCCGCAGGTGGATTGACATAAAAGCTGGCGAACACCCTGGCATCAGGGTTTTCGACGTACCACTGGCGCAGTTCAATGCGCGGATCCTGGTGATAATCCAGGAGCAGGTCGAAGGCCAGCAGCGCTGGCCAGGCAAAGAAAAGGGCTCTGAACCATCTTTTCTGCGCCCACCGAGTCGCATATAGCCCCAGGGCACTTAGCAAAGCAGCCGCCGGCAGCAGGGGCAGGTAATGTCTGTAGTAGGTCACAGGTGCCAAAAAAGCCATAAACAAGAGAAATATGAGCACTGGGCTCAGGCATATCCATGCCCGAATACTCACACCGGTGTGAGTTAAGGCACGTATTCCCCAGGGTATAAAAAGGAATGCTGGCAAACCCAAGCCTACTATCAGTACGAAAGGAATGTTCACCAAATTACGCAGCAGCTTGTGCGAGCCAATCGCAGCGTAGGCCGTGCCGTATTCACCTCCAGTTGTATATTTGGCGATAAGATCAACATTAAATATCAACCATGCGATAAGCGGCAGCAACAGCCAGACACCAGCCATCGGTTTGTGAACGGCGCGCCATGGAATCACGAGATACCACAGCACTAACACAGGGTAGAGCTTGGCCTGCTTGAAATCTGGGTTTGTCAGCAATGCGCCGAGAATACAGGTTGCCAACATCACCAGCACAACGCGCCGACCACTCATACCATGACTGACATAGTTCCACAGTTTTGCCGGTAACCAGGCAAGATAGGAAAACACAGCAAAAACCCAGTATTTGGTCCAGATTGCGGGCACCAGCAACAGCGGGCTGGTGAGCAGTCCCGGCACCGAATGACGTTTCACAGACCAAATCATCACTGCGATAAAGCAGTAGATGAAAAATACAGACGGGGCATCGACGGTTCCGCTGTGTGATTCACTGATGTGAAAACCAGAAAGCGCTAGCAAGATACCCGCGCTCCAACCTACACCCGGTTGACCTGGCACCAGCAATAATCCAATCAGGGCCAACACGACACAGGTAAGCGCACCCGTCACCGCTGAATAGACGCGAGCGACGCGTATGTGTTCCCTGCTGTGACAATAGCCTTTCACCGCACGCGCATCACCGGCGATACCCTCAGGTGGAGGAGAGCCCACCGCTGTCGCGATCGCTATAGTCTGTTTTCCAATAAACGTGGAATAGCTGAAGCCTTCGAGTTCTGACCTGCAGGAACCACCCTCGTCGAAATTCACGAGAGAAAAGCTGCCAGGCCAGTCCCAATCCCACCCCAGGGTTACAGCGCTGTAAAAGCGCGGGAGCAGGGCCAAAACAAAGATCAACACAAGGAACAACAGTTCACGTCGCCCGAGCGATGGTTGTAAGGTGCTGTCAGATGCGTTCGCGGGCATGCCCTGTCCTGTCGAAACTGTTGCACATTGTACACCTAGCAATTTTTACATCGCCGCGAGAAGCACGTTGTGTGACACTGTTGCCACCTCAAAATACTTGTACAATCGACGCTCCGCCCGACCTGGAATGGCCAAAGCCAATCTTGGAAAAAAGGGGCCCGCATTTTCGGAGGACTCATAATGATCGTTACACGAAGCGTATCCGCCTTGGCACTGAGCCTATTGCTGTGCTCGGGGCTGCATGCAGAAGAAAGCTCCGCAGAGAATGAAGCACTGCGCCAGGCCGTAGACGCGCGTGGCGCTGAAGCCAAGGCCCGAGACGAAGCCCGAAATCCCTATGAGACTTTGGAGTTTTTCAAAGTAGAGCCGGGAATGACGGTAGCCGAGGCATCACCCGGTGGTGGCTGGTACACCGAGATTTTAGCGAATTATCTCGGGCCTGATGGCACCCTGTATGGTGTGAACAACCCCGACCAGATGTGGGCGCTTTATCCAAACGGCACTGAAGAGTGGCGCGCCGAGCGCATCGCCAGCACGGCGCAGTTTCCTAAGCTGGTCGCTGAAGTGACTGACAACGGTATCAAGGCAGAGAGTTTTACCTTCAACACCGTGCCGCCGAACGTGGTGGGCACGGTAGATCGCGTGCTATTTATGAGAGCGCTGCACGGACTCAATCGCTTCGATGATCAGATTGGGAGTCGAACGCAGGCACTGGCGGCAACCCGCAGCATGCTGAAGGATGACGGCATGGTAGGTGTGGTGCAGCATCGCGCGGTACCCACCGATGCTGAATCGGGTACAGACGGCAGCCGAGGCTATCTGGAAGAAGCGGATGTGATTGAGTTTTTTGAGGACGCCGGCTTCGAGCTTGTGGCCACCGCCGAAATCAATGCCAACCCAAACGATGTACCCGGCCCCGATGATATCGTCTGGCGACTACCGCCGTCCCTGGCGACCAGCCGCGACGACCCCGAACTCAGAGAGCAAATGCAGGCGATTGGGGAATCCGATCGCATGACTCTGCTCTTCAAGAAGGCCTCTAGCTAAGGCAAAAAGGCTTCTAGCTAAACGACCAACTGACATATCCCGGCGCCATTGCGGATGTTTCTTCCCAGAGACGCTGGGCTAGCTCCGCATCGAACATATGGTGGTCCCCACTGACCTGTACCGGGTTGCAGTCTTCAAAGTAAGCGCCAGAGACCTCTGAGAGTAGAGGACTGGTAGCGACATAGACTTGCGTCGCAGCACCCTGCTCGGGCGTCTTGGCGATCAGAGGGCCTAGTAATTCGAAACCCATTCGCAGTGGCGCGGGTGCTGTGCGAGCAATATCCGTTTGTACCAGGCCTGGATGCAGCGCGTTTGAAGTGACCCCTGTACCCTCAAGTCGCTCGGCCAAGGACAGCGAAAAAAGCGCGTTGGCGAGTTTCGACCTTCCGTAGGCTGCCGAGGCATCGAATTCCCCTTCTCCGCGCAGGTTATCAAAATCAATCCCTTCAGGCGGAGCACTGCGATAACCAGAGCGGCTGCTGACGTGAACAATTCTTCCACCGCCTTCCTGCAACATCATTGGCAGGAGTTGACTCACGAGAATGACGTGTCCGAGGTAATTAATGGCAAAAATTCTCTCAATGCCGTCGACTAATTCCAGATCACCGAAAGTATTGATTCCCGCATTGCAGACGACAATGTCCAGTAGCTCACCCATCCCTGCCACGCTTTCGGCGCAGGCGACGATAGAGTCATGATCACCTAATTCGAGTACTACCGGCGACGCCCTGCCCGGCACTGATTCACATGCGGCTTGGGCTTTTTCCATTGTACGGCCGGTGCCGATCACGTGTGCGCCGCGCAGCGCCAGCACGCGCATAGTTTCGTAGCCTAAGCCAGAGTTACAGCCTGTAACCAACGCGGTCTTGCCCCTCAGATCGAGATCAGCGGTGACTTGCTCGGCAGTGGATTCGGCACCAAATGGGCCGCGCGGATAACGCGCGTCTATGCTGACCTCAACATCGCTGCGGCTACAGCCCGATACCATCGGTGCTGCAGTGATCGCGCTCATAGCGAGAAGCTGTCTGCGATTGAGTTTCATAGGCTGTTCTCTTGGGAGGCGGAGATAGTGCAGTTTAACGGTCGAGGGCCAAGGATAAAGCCCTAAGCAAGAAATAATTATTAGTTATGGAATGAAATAATAAAATATCATGTAAGAATTTCTTGTGCATCGCGAGCCTACCCCTATACTGAAGGTGTGGCGGTACCCTGTGCCCACCAACCATGAGATGGTGGGGGATCAGCACACACCGCCCACCCTTAGGGGAGGCAAGCAAACATTTGTCAGAGATGTTTGGGGCCAGGGGGACGTGTTCCGGTAGCGGGCCGGAGAAGCAATGCCTGGGCAGAATAGAAAAAAGCTTTACCCCTAACAAGCCGTCAGCTCAACACTGACGGCTTTTTTTCTGCTCGGAAACAGTCTCTGGCCAATCTTAGGCCACCCATCAGCGAAGCGCTGCGCATGACGCTTTCTCCTATACTCTCTCTGACAGTCTGGCTTTGACAATCTAGTTTTCACAATCTAGCGACTGAATACCCTGCAGGTACCCGCTGATCAGACTGGTGACGACGGCCGGCCTGCAAGCGCTCAAGGTGAAGCTTGGATGAGCGGGGACACGACCCATTAATTCACCCGATATGAAGTTTTGCGTTATCCTCAGGATTGGCGCCAAGGAAATTTAATGAACAACCTGCAACAGCTTCTGGATGACATAAACACCTCGCCACGGGGACCAAAGGTCGCCGCAATCTTTGATTTCGATGGCACCATTATCGCAGGCTATTCCGCTACTGCCTTCATTAGGGAACAGGTAAGACGCGGCGATCTGTCGCCCAAGCAGCTACTCGAGGTCGTATCCGCAATGGCGAGCTTTGGGCTCGGCAACTTAGGATTCTCGGGACTGATGGCGGTTAACGCTCAGTTTATGCGCGGCATCGCAGAAAGCACTTATCAGCAGGTCGCAAAAGACCTGTACCAGAAACAGATCGCGCGCCTGATCTACCCTGAGTCTCGGGCACTGGTGGACGCACACCTTGCACGGGGACACACGGTAGCCATCATTTCCTCTGCAACGCCCTATCAGGTGTCTCCCGCGGCGGAAGATCTGGGTATCAAACACGTGTTATGTACTCACCTTGAGGTAGAAGATGGCAAGTTTACGGGATCAGCCGTAAAGCCTCTGTGTTTTGGTCAGGGAAAGGTCGATGCCGCGCTGCGGCTATCGGATGAGACTGGAGCCGATCTCGACAACAGCTACTTCTACTCCGACAGCACCGATGACTTACTGCTGCTGGAGCGGGTCGGCAAACCCAGAGCACTAAACCCCAATAGCAAGCTCGCTACCATTGCCCATGATAGAAACTGGCCAGATGTCCGTTTCGGCAGTCGCGGGCGACCAACCGTGTCTCAGTACTTGCGTTCTGTCGCTGCCACCAGCTCTCTGGTGACATCTTTCATCGCCGGCCTGCCGATTTACGGGCTAACCGGCTCGCTCAGAGATTCGCGCAATTTCTCCATCTCCTTGTTTGCAGATACTGCCAGCGCATTGATTGGTATGAATCTAAACGTGACAGGTGAAGAGCATCTGTGGTCGCACAGACCCGCTGTGTTCATTTTTAACCATCAAAGCAAAGTTGACGTCATGATCATTGCCAAGCTGTTGCGCCGCGATATCGCAGGCATCGGCAAGCAGGAAATCAAAACAGAAACACCCATCTTGGGTAAGGTGTTGGAATGGGGTGGCACTATTTTTATCGATCGAGCCAATGCGAAAAACGCCATCGAGGCCATGGCGCCCCTGGTCGATGCCATGCAAAAGGAAGGCAAGTCAGTTGTGCTAGCGCCTGAGGGGACACGAACTGTGTCGCCCAAGCTAGCTCCATTTAAAAAAGGCGCATTCCACCTGGCCATGCAGGCTCGGGTACCTTTAATCCCCATTGTTATCCGCAACGCCGGGGATGTCGCACCCAAGGGCGATTTTGTTTTCCGACCCGCGACGGTGGATGTCGAGATATTGCCCCCTGTGCATACCGAGGATTGGTCAATCAGACAAATCAATAAAAATGTGCGCGATGTGCGCAATATGTTCGCTCGCACACTGGGCCAGCCGGAGGAACGCGCCTCTACCGCAGGCAAGCCCAAGCCCAAGCCCAAGCCAAAGCCAAAGCCAAAGCCAAAGCCAAAGCCAAAGCCAAAGCCAAAGCCAAAGCCAAAGCCAAAGCCAAAGCCAAAGCCAAAGCCAAAGCCAAAAGGAAAGTCTGGCGTGCCCAACGTGTCAAGGCGCAAGACGACTAAACCGAAAGGAAAGACCGACTCAGCAACTGCTATTCGCAAGCAAAAGCCCAAGGCCTCCAAAAATTAGAATAAGGATTTGAGCCCTATGGATATATCGGGCAAATACCAAGAGAGTAACCCCTGGCCATCGCGCTCCGACCCGCGCGTCTTGTTCATTCTTGATAGCAGGAACAGCTTCGAAGAAAGCCTGCTGCGTCAGTGGATTCACCATCATCGCAGCAGCGGCAGCGAGCACTTTGACGCACCACAGGTGGCGCTCGCCTTAGAGGATGACCGAAAGAAAATCGACAGTGATCAACTGGTAATCGCATTGGCGTTGCCAGCGGACACGCTAGTGGCACCGCTTCGCATCACCTGGCTACCTGCACAAGAGGACATTGAAGCGGGCCCCAGGATACGACATCTGCTGTTCGGTGATCCGCGACACCCCAATGCCAAGCGCGCGAGAAAAATTCTGGAGGAATCACCGCAACGCATGCATCTGTTGGCCGGCGCGCCAGATTCCGTCGCCAATATGCGCAAACGCTTCGAAGATCAATACAGCATCGAGCAAGACAACGCACAGCGCGATTTCTCCGAGTTCGTGGGCAGACAAGCCGCACTTGTTCTCGATATGGCAGAGCGAAAGCTGCAGGGCGGACGCTATAAAGTGCCGCGCCACGTGGCAACCACTCTACTGCACAACCCGTCATTCAATGAAGCGGTTGAGGAACTTGCCCAAGAGACAGGTAAAGACAAGTCAGATCTACTGGAAGAAGCAGAAGGGTATATGGGCGAGATGGTCTCAAGGCCCAGTACATTCTGGCTGGACGTCTACGCGAAGTTCAACGCGTTTTGTTTAGGGCTGGCCTATAAGCAGCAGATTGTCTATGACCGAGAATCGGTAGAACAAATGAGACAGTTTGTGCGTGATAGCCCTTCCATGCTGCTGTGGACCCACAAAACCTACCTGGACGGTATGGTCGTTCCCAAAGTGATGTACGACAACGACTTTCCCATGCCACACATGTTTGGCGGGGCCAACCTGAACTTCCCGGGGCTGGGCTTTCTACTGCATCGCGCCGGCGCGATATTCATCAAGCGTAGCTTCCAAGACAACGAACTTTACAAAATTACCCTGCGCCACTACATCGGCTATCTGATGGAAAAGCGCTTTCCGATGAACTGGGCATTCGAGGGGACGCGCTCTCGCATGGGCAAGCTCATGCCACCACGATTTGGTCTGCTCAAGTACGTCTTGGAAGCGTGCCATGCGACTCATGCGCGCAACATTCATATCGTTCCCGTATCGATAAGCTACGACTTGATAAGAGACGTCGAGGAGTATGCGACAGAGCAGCGCGGTCGGGGCAAAGGTGCGGAATCTCTACGCTGGTTTATAGGTTATGTTCGCAGTCTTGCCCGCCCTCTGGGCAAAGTATACATGGACATTGGCGAACCCGTCGTATTGGCCGAGGCACCTCACCCAGATGACAGACTCGCACTCTCGAAAATTGCCTTTGAGGTGGCGGTGGAGGCAAACAAAGTAACGCCCATTACCTTCCCGTCGCTTATCACACTGAGTCTGCTTGGCGCTGCCCCTAAAGCGTTAACCGAAGCAGAAGTTTTGCGCGATCTGGAAGTACTACTGAAATGGGCAGAGGTTAGACACTTGCGTATCTCACCGGACTTTGATCCGGCCTATGCGGGGCGAATCACTGAATTGATGCAAATCATGATCGACGAAGGCATGTTGACACGTTACGACGAAGGTCCGGACGTCGTTTACGCTATTGAGCAAGAGCAGCACCCCGTCGCCAGCTATTATCGCAACACCATCATTCACTTTTTCGTCAACAAAGCTATTGTTGAACTAGCCCTGCTGAAAGCAAGTGAGACAGACGGACCCGCCGCCCTGGAAGTGTTCTGGAGCGAAGTCGACAAGTTGCGAGACTTGTTCAAGTTCGAGTTCTTCTATGCGCCGACCGAGGAATTTCATCAACAAATTCGTGAGGAAGTGGAACGTTACAGCGATAAGTGGGAAGAGTATATCCAGCAAAGCGCGAAGGGTTTCCTGAAAATCCAGAGCGGCATGCTTCTATTGGTATCCCACGTTACGCTGCTGACCTATGCTGAGGCTTACTCCGTGGTGGCAGATTTACTTGCTTTGACCCATGACGAGGAATCACTGACAGAACAGCACTGTATCAATAAGGCGTTGAAGTTGGGGCAGCAGGCGTATCTGCAACGGCGCATCAGCAGCCCTGCTTCAATCGGTAAACTCGTATTCAAAAACGGTTTTAGACTTGCTCAGCACCGCAAACTAACCACCGGCGGCTCGCCAAAAATAGGCCAAGATCGTAAAGCCTTCGCTGCCGAGCTGCGTGATGTTTTGCGCAGGATAGAACTTATAAGGGCGCTGGGAGTATCCATTCGCAATTCAACAGGAGAGAGCTCATGATCAATCATCTAAATGTTGGCTTGTTAGGCGGCGGCTCCTGGGGCACAACAGTTGCGGCGCTGGTCACCCGCAACGCACCTGTTACGCTCTGGGCGCGCAATCCTAAAACCGTTGACGAGATCAACACACGCCATACAAATAGCACCTATCTCCCCGATGCGTCCTTGCCGGACAAACTGCGAGCCAGCAACGATATCGCCGAAACCGTCGGTGGCGCAGATGTGGTGGTGATGGGCATTCCCTCACAAAACTTCCGCGCGGTGCTGCAAGAAGTCAAAAAACATATTCGCGCCTGGGTGCCGGTTATTAGCCTAACCAAAGGCCTGGAATTGGACACACGTATGCGTATGACGCAGATTATTAACGACGTTCTGCCGGGTCACCCTGTCGGCGTCTTAACAGGACCCAATCTCGCACGGGAAATTATGGCCGGGCAGGCGGCGGCGAGCGTGCTGGCAATGGAAGATGACATCATTGTGAAAGAGCTTTCAACGGTTTTTAAAAGCGGCCTTTTTCGGGTCTACACCAACAATGATGTGATCGGCTGCGAACTGGGTGGCGTGCTGAAAAATATTATTGCGATCGCTGTAGGCATGGGCGACGGTCAGGGTGCTGGCGACAATACCCGTTCTGCTCTTATCACCAGAGGACTGGCCGAGGTCACCCGATTGGGCGTTGCGATGGGCGGCAAAGCCGAGACCTTCGCGGGCCTGGCTGGCATGGGGGATATGATCGCCACCTGCACCAGTCCACAAAGCCGCAATCGACATGTGGGTGTCGAGTTAGGCAAGGGCAGGAATATGCCGGAGATCATTGATGAGATGGTCATGGTGGCTGAAGGGGCGAAAAGTGCCCCGGCGGTCATGGCATTGGCAGAGCAGTACAATGTCGAAATGCCCATAGCGCACGACGTTTACAGAGTAGTCTCTGGAGACGACACTGCCAGCCGTGCTTTTCGGGGACTGTTGCGCGTTTCTGCTGGCGCAGAATGTGAACCCGGCTGAAACACTTGCTAAATCGACGCTAAGCAGCGTATCAAGCACGCTGTGTTGAAACGTCAAGTTACCGGTCAGCATGTCACCGGTCTCACGAAAGAAGATCGGATAGCTTCGAACTAGACAGCGTTCTGATGCAGAGTAGGTACGTCCCTACCTTATGCTTGAATTGGAATGGCTTATTGTTCGAGCTGATTGCCCGAACTGAAAGGCTACTCACCACTGCGCACCATGGTCAAATTGCTCGCCTGGCACATCGGCTCCGAGTCGTGCACACTATCGGAGGGCTTGGCACGCCCGGGGCATCAAAAAAAACACAGGGGATTTATCGGGGCATGCGTATCTCAGGGGCATTACTGCTTTCACTCGCACTTTTTTCTACTTGCTGCTCTGTGGCAAAAGCCGATGGTTCGCGCTTTCTGGACTTGAAGGGTGACCCGGGTCTGCGATCTGCCTCTGCGATCGTACTCGACGCTAAAGGCAATATCATCTTCGGTAAAGATGCAAACAGCATACGATCTATCGCATCGATTACTAAGCTGATGACCGCCATGGTCACGCTTGATGCCGGCCTCGATTTGCAACAGAAGCTGACAATCACCAAGGCGGATCGCGACTTAATTCGTCTGACGGGCTCCCGACTAAAGGAAGGGGCTAAGCTTACGCGCCGAGAGCTCTTGCTATTGGCCCTGATGTCTTCCGAAAATCGGGCGGCCACAGCCTTGGGTCGCACTTATCCCGGTGGTATGGAGGTATTCATTGCGCACATGAACCAAAAGGCAGAATCACTGGGTATGCACCATACGCAGTTCGCTGATCCCGCCGGATTACGCACCGAAAATCTGTCGACCGCGAGCGACCTGGCCATCATGCTAAATGCCGCAAGGTCCTACCCGCTAATTACTGAAGCTACTACCACCCTACAGGAACAGGTCAGGCCCTATACAAGTTTGGGTCCACTAAATTACGTCAACACCAACCGACTGTTAAAAAACGCCAAATGGGATATACAGTTGGGTAAAACAGGCTATATCAACGAGGCGGGGCGGTGTCTTGTCATGCAGGCTCGGATCGAAGGTGAACCGATATCGATCGTGCTGCTCAACTCCTTCGGTAAGCTCACACCCTACGGTGACTCAAACCGCTTACGCAAGTGGATGCTCGCCAACAGCTGAGCGAGTCATGTCAAGGTGACACCTACAGCGGGCACAGCGATCTCCCTGCATAAATTCGGCGTATAACCGCCGAGCATCACATCACTCCCGTTTCGGCTCTAGCGCAAACGGTTTACCTTGACCATGGGTTAAGGGACTGAAACACTGCCCACTCAAATTGCTTTTGGTAATGCACCCATGATTAAGCGACGAAGGTTGATTCAACTCAGCGCCGGGCTACTGGCCAGCTCATCCCTTCCTCTATCGGCCGCTGAGGCCCAGGCATCGCCTGCAAAACTGCCTTTGATACAACGTCCGATACCCAGCTCCAGCGAACTGCTGCCCGTCATCGGCATGGGCACATCGCGCACTTTTGATGTCGATGCCAGTGACGAGTCACTAGCCTCTCTGCGTGCGGTACTGGATGTCTTCTTCGGCGGTGAGGGCACGGTTATAGACTCATCGCCTATGTATGGCAGTGCCGAGTCTCGAGTCGGAGATGTGCTGCGCGCCATGCCAAAACCGCCGAAAGTCTTTGCGGCAACCAAGGTCTGGACCACGGGGCGAGAGCAAGGTATTGCGCAAATGGAGCAGTCTGCTAGACGCATGGACGTTGAGCGCTTCGATCTGATCGCGATCCACAATCTGCAGGATTGGCCTACTCACATGGACACACTGAAGCAGTGGAAATCAGAAGGTAAAGTCCGCTACATCGGTATTACTACTTCTCACGGTCGCGATCACGAAACCTTTATGGACGTCATGCGCAATGAACCGCTTGATTTTGTTCAGTTCAGCTACAACATAGAGGATAGAACCGCGGAGCAGAAGCTGCTGCCACTGGCGGCGGATCGCGGTATTGCGACGATGATAAATCGTCCTTACCAGCGCGGTTCGCTGTTCAATCGATCTCGTGGCAAAGACCTACCCGCCATGGCTGCGGATATCGATGTCACTACCTGGGGACAGTTTTACCTGAAGTTCATTCTGAGCCATCCAGCCGTTACGAATATCATACCGGCGACCAGCAAAGTGTCGCACATGAGCGATAATATGCACGCTAACTTCGGTCGCGTGCCGGACGCACAGCAGCGCAAGGAAATGATCAATATTTTTGAGAACCTGTAACATTCTCTTATTCTCACGACTTAGTAAGGCATTCGCAGGGTGACCAATCCACTACAACGTCTCTTATCAAACACCTTCGATATTCGCGCCAATGAACTGAGAGCCACCCTGGCTTCCTTCGGGTTGGTGCTTATCCTGATGGGCTCTTACTATATTCTGCGACCTGTTCGAGACGCTATGGCAAGTGATTGGACCGATGCCGAGGTGTCCTGGCTTTGGACATTTACCTTTTTCTTCAGCACAGCAGCAGTTTTCCTTTATGGCGCTGCAGTGGCCAGGCTCAGCGTCAGGGTATTAGTGCCCTGCGTTTACGGATTTTTTGCTCTCAGTTTTATCATTTTTTATACAGGCACACAGAGCAGCGCAGATGCCGAGCTGGTGGATAAGGCTTTTTATGTCTGGGTAAGCCTGTTCGCACTCTTTCATATCTCCGTATTCTGGAGTTTTATGTCGGATACTTTCGCCAGACCGCAGGCGACGAGGCTTTTTGGATTTATTGGCGCTGGGGCGAGTGTCGGTGCTATTGGGGGCCCTACCTTTGCTGCGCTGCTGGTGGGCGATCTCGGCACGGATCATCTGCTGCTCGTGGCAGCAGGGATGCTGGTGTTGGCGATGCCGCTCATCATCTGGTTGCAAAAGCTGAAATTTTCCGATCTGCATAACGAAGGGGTCACGGCGAGCGTCAGTACTTTCGACAGCATAGGGGGCGGTGCGCTGGGAGGCTTTAGCGAATTCCTGAAAAGCCGCTACCTGTTGATGATTGGCCTGTTCATTTTCTGCTTCACGTTCTTAAGCTCCTTTGTCTATTTCGAGCTCAAAAATTTACTCGCTGATTTCACTATCGAGGAGCGCACTCGCATTTGGTCTCTCATGGACCTTGTAGTGAATACATTCACCGTTGTCGTCGGAACGCTGGTCACTGGTCGCATCGCATCGCGCCTGGGTCTCCCCTTCACGTTGGCCTGCGTGCCCGCACTGATGTGTATCGGCATGCTGGTTTTGGCAGCAACCCCGGTTGCTGCCATTGCAGTACTCCTCCAGGTGGTGAGACGCATAGGCAACTACGCCATTACCCGTCCCGCCCGCGAAATGCTCTTCACCGCCGTGAGCCAGGAAACGCGCTTCAAAGCCAAACCGGTAATCGATATCGTGATTTATCGCGGTGGCGACATGATAAACGCCTGGGCTTTTACCGCGTTGACCCAAGGACTTGGTTTGGGCCTCGGAGCGGTGGCCTCGGTCGGCGCAGGTGTCGCTATCATATGGGCGTCTATTGGGGTCTACCTCGGCCGGCAATTTAACCAGATGAAGCCTGCGCAAAACCCCTCAGATGCAGCAGTCGAACTAAATAATTAAGCCGCCAGGCACTCCTTTACCGTACTTATTCGTAAGTCAATTCACCCCGGCTTCTGGCGGTTTATACTTGAGCACCGCACAGCAAAAGAGATCTTCCACTATGGCCAAAGCCGCCGACTATGGGCTGGGTCCGAATACCTTTCCTCGAGGTTGGTTCATCGTTGCCGAAAGTTGCGAGCTCGACGCCGGCCCTATGGCCCTGCATTATTTTGGTCAGGATTTCGCCCTTTATCGTGGGGAAAGCGGCAAACCGGTCATGCTAGATGCCTATTGCGCGCATATGGGCACCCACATAACCGCCAGCACCAGCGCCATGATTGTGAAAAATGGGGAACAGATCGAAGGTGACTCCATTCGCTGCCCCTACCACGGTTGGCGCTATAACCCACAGGGTCACGTAGACGACATACCCTACTTTGATGGGCCCTGCCCAAAATCCGCATCGATACGCTCCTATCCTGTGGTCGACAATATGGGTTGCATTATGGCCTGGTTCGATCCTGATGGGCGCGAGCCAGATTACGAGGCCCCAACGCTGTCCCAGTGGGATGACCCGCAATGGGTAACATGGAAACTAGATCATCTCGGTGAGTTAGAGATTCACCCACAAGAAATTTTGGACAATATGGCGGATGTGCACCATCTGGGCCCGACCCATGGCGCACCCAGCGAATATTTCGAAAACGAGCTGCGCGACCATATCTGCATTCAGCGTCAGGGCGGACCTATGCAGCTCTACAACACCTATCTCTATACAACGACCTGGTATACCGGCCCGGGGATTTTGCTATCAAAGCAAGTCTTTGCAGGCAACGAAGTTTTTGAGCTTATCGCCAATACGCCAGTAGAGGACGGGAAAGTTCGCTGCTGGCACGGCTGTCTTTACAAGGGCGAAAACAATCCCGCAACAGAGGCTGATCGAGAAGCGCAAAAAGCCATTCAGGCAGGGGCGCTAGAAGCTTTTGGTGCCGACTTCAACGTCTGGAAGTTTAAAAGACCAGCTCTAAAAATTATGCAGCTGAAGACCGATGGCCCTTTCAGCACCGGGCGTAAATGGTACTCTCAATTCTATGATACGCCCGAGGGGGCAAGCGCGACGCGTATGGAAGTCAACGGCGTACACCACACGCTCAACGTGGCCACACCTGAAGACGCAAACCATAATATCGACGAAGGTTTACCGATCTGAGCTAACCGCTAGTACGGTTTCTGCCCTACCTGTTATCCGCTTTTGTAACAGCCAGAGTCAGACTTGAACGGGTAGTACGATGTTCCTCCCTTGCAAAGATTGATGCGCAAGTAAAACCCACTTTCGAGTCTGCTTAGGCCCAGGAGTCACCGCACAACCGGCTTTGAAAAAAGCGCTACCGATAGAGAGGTCATCTATACTCAATCAGCTTTATCGTCGAACTTTTTTGTAAAATAGCCCGTCAAACTGAAAAACCCCGGGAGCTGGAGGGCTGATAATGCAAGGCATAAAACGAATTGTTGTGGTGTTTACCGCGATAGGTTTCCTCGCTGCCTGTGCGACCAGCCCTACCGGCCGCAAACAATTAATGTTGATTTCCCCTGATGCCGCTATCGTGCAATCGCGCCAGGCCTACCTGAGCACAGTTAGCGACCTGGATAAACAGAACAAACTATTGGACGATCCGAAGTTAGCCGATCGTGTCGCCACGATAACCGGACGCCTGGTTACTGAAGCAGTAGCGCTCTATCCGGAGTCGGCGAACTGGGAGTGGAGTGTGGCTATCATCGATGATCCGGAAACCGTTAACGCCTGGTGCATGGCGGGGGGACGAATGGCGGTTTACACCGGTCTGTTTGAGCAACTGAAACTCACCGATGCAGAATTTGCGCAGATCATGGGCCATGAGATTTCTCATGCACTGGCAAACCACACTGCTGAACGCATGTCACGCGCCATGGCTACGTCTATCGGCATCGTTGCCCTGGGTGTGGCATCGGATCGACCCGCGGCTACGATGGCGGGCGGGGCCCTCGCGGCCAAGGTTGCGCTGGAACTGCCGAACAGCCGCACTGCGGAGTCTGAAGCGGATGAGATCGGTATGGAATTGGCGGTAAGGGCCGGATATGACCCGGACGCGGCAATCAGCTTATGGCAGAAGATGGGCTCGCTGAGTGAATCCAGGCCACCCCAGTTTCTGAGCACCCATCCCGCACCGGAGAATAGAGAGGCAGCACTGGCTGCACTGATTCCGGAGATGCGAAAGCTCAATCCCTCTGGAAAGCTCGCTAGAGTTACAGCTATCGAGATTATTCGCGACGCCCCCGGCTAGCTTCAAGCAGGCCCAGGCGCCCCTGCAAGCAAGGCGCTGGCGTTCTATGCACCGCGCCAACATCCATTTCATATTCGCGTTATTGTGATTCGCTGCTATAAAGAGTCACTGACTCTTGGCAGCAATTCTAGCGCCAATCGTGAGATCACTGCGACGTTATACTAATAACAATTCAAATAGCAGATAGCTGGACCAATAGACCAATAGACCAATAGACCAATAGACCAATAGACCAATAGACCAATAGACCAATAGACCAATAGGGAAGACACATATGACGGCAACAACAAAGGTGTCAAAGCTGATCGCTGCAGCCGTGCTCAGCATGTTATGGACGTTGACAGCGTCGGCAGAGGACATGCTGCCATCCTGGAACGCGGGAGCCACAAAACAGTCAATCATGGAGTTTGTGAGTCGCGTTACCAACCCGGGGTCAGCCGACTTTGTACCTGAGGCACAGCGTATCGCCACCTTTGACAACGATGGCACCCTTTGGGCCGAGCAGCCTATGTACTTTCAGCTGTATTTTGCTATGGATCGCGTGAAAGCATTAGCGCCCGAACATCCTGAGTGGCAAACAGAGGAGCCTTATGCCTCACTACTCAAGGGTGATTTCAGCGCCATTTTCGCAGGTGGCGAACGCGCCATACTGGAATTGATCATGGTCACCCATGCCAATATGACGATCACCGATTTTGAGGCAGAGGTGAGCCAGTGGTTGGCGAGCGCAGTACATCCTGACACCGGCCGACCCTACACAGAGATGGTCTATCAGCCTATGTTGGAGTTGCTGGACTACCTGCGAGCCAACGGATTCACACCGTACATCGTCTCTGGCGGAGGCATTGAATTCATGCGTGCGTGGACTGAGCGCGTCTATGGGATTCCACCCGAGCATGTGATTGGCAGTAGCATCAAAACCCAATTTGAGATGCGAGAGGATGGGCCTGTCCTGGTCAGCCTGCCTGAGATTAACTTCATAGACGATAAAGCAGGGAAACCCGTTGGCATCAATACGCATATTGGGCGCAGACCCATCGCGGCTTTCGGTAATTCCGATGGTGACCTGCAAATGCTGCAATGGACGATGGCCGGTGATGGTGAACGTCTTGCCGTACTAGTGCACCACACCGACGCCAAGCGCGAGTGGGCCTATGACAGGGATTCCGCCATCGGCCATCTGAACGAAGCACTGGACGAGGCAGAAGCAAAAGGTTGGACGGTTATCGATATGAAGAATGACTGGAAAACGGTCTTTCCGCCCGCCAACTAACGCGTTGATCACACTAGCAGGTGGGAGCTCAGCGACCAACACACTCGCCACCTGTCGCTCGCAGTGGATCGCGCCTGCGCCGCGATCATGCCGGATAGACGACCAGTGAACATGGCTACCTAAAATGCAGGATCAAATCCGCCAAAGGTAGTCAAGACGCCGTGTACGAGTAATCGTCCCCAGCGTCAGAAGAGACATAGCCAGGTCAGTTTGTATTCGAAAGGACGGGTCTCATCCCACCCGTCTGGACGCTCAGATAATGGCAAGGCGTATCGAGAAAATCGCCCCATTGAGCCCGTATTGATTCGACAGGCGATTTCGCCAACACATAAGGACATTTGACCACAGCGGTATTTCGTCTTGCCTTTCCCTCCCAGTGCCCCAAATACACACTTGGTTGCTGATAGCGGAGAATATAGACTCCAACGCCTTGCTCTCCGCCATCGGATTTATACGCCATCGCTAAAGTATCGCCAGCAAGGTATCCGGAATGTGACCAGGCATTGCCACCATCGATCAGCTCTGCGGACGACCCTCCCTCAACAACGCCACTTGCGTCGAAGCTGAGGTAGAGCGCTTCTTCGGCCAAATACTCATCGTCTATATCGTTATGTACGGTCTTGAAGACACCGTTCCATTCTTCATGAGTAGACATGGCCTCATCAGATTCTTGTGCCGTAGTCGATACCTGAGACAAATTCTCTGTGTCGCCCAGCTGCTCGGCAAGTAAGACAGGCACACGCAGAACAAATGCACCGAGGATAACCAAAAGCAAAACCCTGACAGGCAAATTGCGCGCGAATCTCAAATCGCCATTTTCTTTCATGTTCCGATACCTCATTTCATTCAATCTGACCGGGATTATTGCTACGAAATTTCGCTTCAGACCAGACTGCTGCAGTCAATTACTGAAGAGACGCCGCACTACCCTAAACGGTGATACTCCATCGCCCAGGCCTAGCGATCTCACTCCCTGGATCGTCGCCGGTAAGATTTTCGACTGCCATACTGCAACCAACCGATAAACGCTCAACGTCCAAAAATAATCAACCGCGCTGCACCTTCGGCCGCGATTAAACTAGATGGCGGTGTTTGGTATTAGGCTCCGCGATCGAACTGGGCAAACAGGCTATCACCAGCCCACGTGGCGTGGAACCCAAAGGGTATGCGTTGAGGCAGCGCTACTCGCGCTATAGGGCCTTGAGCGATATCCGTTGCATCGAAGACCAGGCAAGCCGAGCGCCAGTCCTCGCTGTCGGTCACTATGGTAATGACGTAGCCATCATCTTCAGCAGCCTTTCGGCTGGCGCCTGGCTTTGGCGCGAAAACCGCTTCACTTCCAAATACGCCGGGGCCATAGTCCCATTGTGTGCGCTGACCGCTATCATTGTCGTATTTTACTAGCGCGGTAAAGCGCAGTGTATGACCGCCTTCGTGCAACAGGGGAATGCGCTGGTGATAAGAATACTGGCTTTTCACTCCGTGAAAGATCGGGTTAGCCTTATTGAATTCGGTATTGAGATTGTCGATATCGCCTTCACGTACCTCACCCGTTTTCAAATTGAATCGCCATCGATAAGCATTAGCCTCAAGGCGCATGTAGGCCAGCATTGACGCTAGTTCACCCTCCCCCGCGTTCACATCGGGCATTGGGTTGGTTGAGCGACAGCCGTCCATCACAATCCAATCGCCCTCCTCCCAACAGTTTGTGACATGAAGAATGTAACAGGGCTCACATTCAAACCACCGTACATCTTTTGTTTCGCCACGGCGCGGTATCACACCAAAGCGCGTCGGAATATTTCGATGAAAGGTCAGGACACGGCGCTGATACCGACGTAAGACATCCATATCATGGAAGAATGGTAAGTCATGGAGTATCGCATGGTGGGTAGTGAAGCCAATATCGTGTGGTAAGCGGGGGCCGGGAAGATCGATAGCAACTTCATGCAGAAGCTCACCGCTGACACTCCCAACTCCGTAAGTCATGTAGGGCGGTTCATCACCGTAATCGAAAAATAGTAACTCGCCTGTACTGGCGTCCACTTTAGAGTGGGCAGACAGTCGTCTGTTCGCTCTGCAGCGTAACTCAAACGGGCCCTTGGTCTGCAGCGTCAAGCTGTCTAAACAATAGGGGTCGCCGGCGTTGTACCACATTGTCACCAAGTCACCATTGTACCAAAACAGGTCGGTGTTGGAGGTATCCTTAATTCCGAAGCGTGAAACCGAGTAGTCAAAAGGACCTATCACACCTGGCGAAATCGATTTACCCATTTTGTGCTCCGCCTGCAGAGCCTGCGTTGCTACCAGGCGATTTCGATAGCCCACACTCTCACCGTGAAAGTAGACGCCGTGCACCATGCCGTCGCCGTCAAAGGGGTGGTAGCGGTTTTTAGGTTGATACACCGGGTTTGGGCCATTGCGAAAGTAAGCACCCACAAGGTCGGAAGGAAGTTCACCATCGACCGTAAGGTCATCCACCACCACCTCATTTAAGACCGGCGCGCAAAAGCCATGTAAATACGGGTTGTCCAACTCGTATATCCACTGCGGCGCATCTTGAAAATGCGGCACAGACCCAATGCACTGCTTTGTCGTCGGGTAGCTGCGAACGGCTGCTGATGCGGACATATTATTGTGCTCCACTCGTCCTAATACGGCGGCACTGCAAGCATATAGAGATCAGGTTCCTGTATGCAAGCAGTCCCCTGGCTGTTAGCACTCGCAAATGGAGGCGCTTGTTTTAAGGCCCGAGCAAGCTCACTGCACTACTTCATATCGGCGCTTTAGTGCAGCGCTCTGTTCATCCATCTGCTGCTTGGTGCGCCGCAGTTCCTTTACAAATTGGTTTGCAACCGGGCTCAAACTGCGCGCCTTGAGGTGGATCAGTCCAGAGTGCAGATGTATCGCTGGTACTTCAGCCTTCAGTACCGTCATGGTGTTTTTGCGCAACTCCTGCGCTACCTGCACTAATGGCGCCAACGTAATGCCATCACTTGCTAATACTATCCGCTTGGTCGCTGCAAAAGTCGATACGTCGATCTTGCAACGAAACAGCATCGAGGATGAAACGCCTCCTGGTTGTGCATTTGCGATACCGATGGTTCGCATCACACGATCCGGTACGCGATTGCCCACCAGCGGGTACTCACCGAAGTCACCGGACTTGATCTGCGCTTTCGCTGCAAGGGGATGATCGCGACGGCACACAAAATACAGGCGATCACTGACTAACACTTCAGTTTGAAAACGCTCATCACCTTGCAAATCGCTGAGCTCAGCGATCGCCAAATCGGATTCTCGGCTCAGTAACTGTTCCGGTACATCCTTCCAGTCGGTCTCCCAGATTCTGCAGGAGAGATCGGGGGCGAGCCTCATTAGAGCGGCCATTGCATCAGGCACTAATGCATCCCCCGGATAGGGACCGGTCGATACCACCAAGGAGCCAGTAGCAAGGCCAAGGAAGTCCGACAGAGCGCGCTCCATATCCTCCCCTTCCTGCAGAACCCGGCGCCCTCGCTCCAGGAATACCTTACCGGCAGGCGTCAACTCAACGCCGGATGACAGCCGATCAAACAGTTCAACAGATAAGGACTCTTCTAACGCCTTGATGCTTCGCGTCAGTGCAGGTTGACTGATATGCAAATCAGCGGCTGCCAGCCGGAAGTTTGCTCGGTTTGCCAGAGCTATGGCATGGGAAAGTTGCCGAAAGCTAACCTTCATAACTTTTTCTCATCAATAATTAACTAATATTGCATTGGAATTATAGCGCTGATCGCCTAAAGTCTGTGGCCATAACATGACTGCGAAACAGCAGCGAAAATCACTCCAATCAGAGGTAACCCATTGATGAACTTTACCCTTAAGAGCGTCACCTGGCGCTGCACAGGCATTGCATTCGAGCGTTTTGGGATCAAGCTCCGCTTCTTATCAGGCTTGGTGCTGCTCGCGTCCAGCATCGCCCATGGCGCCGATAAGCCCAATATTTTGGTGATATGGGGCGACGACGTGGGTCGGTCCAACATCAGCGCCTACACCATGGGCATGATGGGTTACACCACACCCAACATCGATCGCATCGCCAAGAGGGGATGATTTTCACCGACTACTACGGGGAGCAAAGCTGCACGGCCGGGCGCTCCTCATTCATTATGGGCCAGTCGGTTTTCAGAACCGGCCTTAGCAAAGTCGGCATGCCCGGGGCTGCATTGGGAATGAAAGAAGAAGACCCAACGATTGCAGGCTTGCTCAAGGCCCAAGGTTACGTTACCGGCCAGTTTGGCAAAAACCATCTGGGCGATAAGGATGAACACTTGCCCACCAACCATGGCTTTGACGAGTTCTTCGGCAACCTCTATCACCTCAATGCAGAAGAGGAGCCAGAGAATCCAGACTACCCCAAAGACCCGGCGTTTCGTGAGAAATACGGCCCCCGAGGTGTGATCAAGTCCTCCGCCGATGGCAAAATTGAAGACACTGGACCGCTGACAAAGGCGCGTATGGAGGTCGTCGACGACGAAACCTCCGCAGCGGCGATCAAGTTTATTGAAAAAGCCGTGCAAGACGACAAGCCGTTCTTCGTCTGGTGGAGCGGTACCCGCATGCATTTTCGCACCCACGTCAGTGACGCCAAAATGGCCGAAGTACTCAAAGAGTACCCGCGTGCAGATGAGTACACCGCGGGTATGTTAGAGCACGACGACCACATCGGCCTGTTCCTGGACAAGCTCGACGACCTGGGTATCGCCGACAACACCATCGTCTTTTACTCCACAGATAACGGACCCCACTACAACACCTGGCCAGATGCAGCGTCTACACCGTTCAGAGGTGAGAAGAACACCAACTGGGAAGGCGGCTGGCGTGTGCCGTCAATGGTTCGCTGGCCGGGCAATATCGAAGCGGGCTCCGTATCCAATGAGATCATGCATCACATGGACTGGACGCCAACTTTCCTCGCTGCTGCCGGCGAACCCGATATTAAAGAGAAGCTGCTGAAAGGTTATCGGGCGATTGGGCGCAACTATAAGGTCCACCTGGATGGTTACAACTTTTTACCGTTGCTGACCGGTGAAACCAATGAAGGTCCGCGCAGGGAAATTTTTTACTTCTCCGATGACGGCGACCTCACGGCGCTGCGCTATAACGATTGGAAGCTGATCTTTATGGAGCAGAAAACCCAGGGTACTTTCCGAGTATGGATGGAGCCCTTTGTGCCACTGCGAGTACCGCTGATGTTCAACTTGCGCAGAGACCCCTACGAACGTGCGGAAGAAACCTCTAACACCTACTACGACTGGTTGATTGATCACGCCTTCTTGTTAGTGCCAGCACAAGATTACGTGGCTCAGTTCCTGGCAACATTCAAGGAATTTCCACCCAGGCAGAAAGCCGCGAGCTTCTCTCTCGATCAGGTCATGGAACAGCTGTCTTATCCCGGCGGCAACCAATAGCCAACAGCAGAATCACGAAAGGGCCTCTCAAGGCCCTTTTTTTGATCCTCATGGCGCGCTCCATCACGCCCACCCCACAAAATGTACGCTCAAGCTCTCCCAACCAGCGCGCTTTGATGAGACACTCTACTGCAGGCGCGAGGTCCAGGATCGACAGACGCACCGTCTGTCAGTGCCTTCACTTGTCATAAGCAATACTGTTAAAGCTCAGAATTCTGCGCTTCGACAGATCGCTGTTCGTTTACCAATGTGGGGCAGTCACCAAAGCGGGGTAGGAGTCATGGGCGACAAGATTAGTGTGGGACAGCCACTGGTTATCATGCACGGCGACGAGATGGCACAAATCGCCTTCGAGCGCATACTGGATCAATTCGTCCATTCGCGGCTGAATATTCAACTCGTCGAGATCGATCTGACGGCAGAGAATCGCCTTATCACCAATGGCCAGGCTGTGCGCGATGCTATCGACGCACTCAATAATCACGGTGTAGGGATCAAAAACGCGGGCATGACGGTCAACCGTAAGCAGCTCGATGATTTGTTAAAGAAGCATCCATCGATTGTAGAGTCAGAACTGGATCGGCTGGCAACCAAATCACCCAACGGCGCTATACGCAAAGGTATAGGGGGCAATATCACCCGCGAGGATATTGAGTTCAGAAACTTGCGCAACACGCCTCCGCAATGGGTTGGGCGTGATATCGATGTCATGACCATGGACGATGGCGGTATCAAAGACAGTCATAACGAACTGAGCAAGGCCACCGGGGTGCTCAAACTGATGTTCGTCGGGGCCAGCGGCGACCCTATCGAGCTGCACCGACGAACGCTGAATAAAGGAGACCCTTGGCTGCTTGCATCCAACGACATTGCGAAAGTACAAGCGTGGGCCCATGCGTTTTTTCAGCGCGCACTCGAAGAAAAGCGCGATGCGTATCTGGGCTTAAAAGACACGGTGATCGCCGGCTACGACGGCGTTATGCGCGCTACTGTAGAGGCGGTATTCGCCGCCGACTACAAAGGTCGGTTCGAGCAGGAGGGGATTGCCTACCACTACGAATTAATCGATGCACAGGCGGCACGCATCGTGGCGAATCCACCCGAGCGCGCCCTATGGGGAGTACCTGACAACAATACTGGTCGGAAGCTGTTCAAGCTTGTCGAAGAGCTGAAAAAGTTCGGTATTCCCCAGCGTAAGTACCATGTGTCTATCTCACGCATGAGCGCAGGGGGTGGCGATCAGTACGGTAGTTTCAATATGCCGATGGCGGAAGACGGAATTCTGAAGGTGGTGATCGATGGCGACGAGAAACATGCGCGTAGAGTGAAGAAAGATGATCCGGTTTTGCTTATGTCAAACGATCTTCAGGCCATTACCGATTGGGTGAATCAAGTGTTTCGCGACGCCTCCCACAAGGGTAAGGAGGTGTACTTTGGGCTCAAGCGGGAGTACATGGAATACGATGATGTCTTCAGCACTGCGATCAATAACGTCAGACATCAGCTCACTCAGTCTGGTATTCGCCCGCCCTCGTTTATGATCATGCGACCGTCCAGTCAGCTAAAAAAGATGATTACGGATCCACCTCGCAATGCGCTCTACCCTGCTCAAAATCTCGATGGTGATATTTTTTCGGATATTTCTGCTGCGTTGGGAG
>JBCCNJ010000045.1:0-31559 GCA_039025905.1 Pseudomonadota bacterium
AACCCACCCACCACAACTGCAGGATATAAGCCATGATGCTCAGTGCCCACAGCGAAGTGGACCAATGAAACACCAGTTGCCGTTGCGATCTGATTAGAAGTGCTACTGCGTGTAGGAGCCGTGTAATGGCCAGACCTAGAATGATCGAAACGGCGATAAAAATGTATTCATGCTGTGTCACGAGGCAACACTCATGCTAACGAAGTCGCCTTGCAGCGAATTCCGCCTCATCTAACTAGGCCTCCGGTAATTTTCGGAACACGTATAGCTTGTTGATGAAAAAATTATAGAGCGGGACCAGACAGACCGCCGCGGCAAGTGCGAGCCAATTTGGAGCATGGAGAAATTTTTCAGCAATCAGCAGCACAACATAGCTAAGCAAGAGACCGCCCAGCGAGCCGAAGATAAACTTCGGCGCTTGCGACTTGTGGGAAACTGCCGCCCCTGAAAGTCCAAATGAATATCGCTGGTGGCCAAAATATGAAATCATTACCGCCGCCAAATAACCCAAAATATTGGAAAAATATACGCTCAGTAACAGTGAGGCGACCAATGCAACAAAATAGTGTGTCGCCGTCGCCGCGATACCAACCAAAGCAAAGCGAACCAGCTCTCCAGTTATCGCTGGCACGCCATGCCTACGTAGACGGGTGGGAGAAACCTCACTGCTGGGGTTCCGTGCCATCGGCTGGAAAATGGTAGACCCGGTCAACGAGATAAATCGGTCGCTGCTTAACTTCTATAAACACGCGACCAATATATTCGCCAAGTACGCCTAGGCTGATGAGTTGGATGCCTCCTAAAAACAAAATTACAACCATGAGAGAAGCATAGCCGGGTAGATCAACTCCCATGATAAGCGTACGCAGTACTAGAAAGCTCGCATAGGCGAATGAGAGCACGGACACGGCAAGGCCGATATATGTCCAAACTCGAAGCGGTACGGTAGAGAATGAGGTGACGCCGTCCAGCGCGAAATTCCAGAGCTTCCAGTAACTCCAGGAGGTCTGCCCTTGCTCTCGCTTCGGCCTGTCGTAGTAGACAGCGGTAGATTTAAAACCCAGCCAAGCAAACATACCCTTTGCGAAGCGAGTGCGCTCGGGCATTTCGCGCAGTCGATCGGCAACACGCCTGTCTAGCAAGCGAAAATCCCCGGTGTTTGCCGGAACGGGAACGGAGGTCAGTGAATTGAAAATAGTGTAAAAGCCGCCAGCGGTGATCCTCTTCATCCAGCTATCTTCGCCGCGAGATTGTCTAACACCGTAGACCACATCATGACCTTCGCGCCACTTTTCCAGCATTTCACCAATGAGCTCTGGCGGATCCTGAAGGTCCGCATCGATAATGACTACGACGTCTCCGGTCGCGGCTTCAATGCCGGCTGTAAGAGCGGATTCTTTGCCAAAGTTGCGCGACAAGGCCAGGATTTTGATACGCGGTTCCTCGCGGGCAGCGCTTAATAACTTCTGCAAGGTATTATCCTGGCTGCCATCATCCACACAGATAAGTTCTAGGGGTGTCTCTAGACGATCCGTCGCGGCGAATACTTCTTGGAAAAATCGCTGTGAACTGGCTTCCTCGTTGTAGAAAGGCGTTACAATGCTAACCGTTGGCTGTTCACTTCTTTGTTTAAACGCACTTGTATTCATTCGATCTGACCCTACTTGCGTCCAGGCTGCGTAGTCGACGCATTGTAGCGTGATCGCGGATGCCAGTCTTTGCAGTGGCTAATGCTGCTTTATGCGTCGCAGAGGGGCGGTCGTGGAAAAGCTTGAAAGCGCTTAGCCTTTGCGCTTCTATTTGTGTCGACAGTATCGCGCGACACAAGGGATCAGGTTCACGGCGTGGGGGTCGATTGAAAACATCTCTTTATAAACCTCTGGGCTTTCTATTTTTAGCGCTGGGCGTGCTAGGGATTGCGCTGCCACTGCTGCCTACTACGCCCTTTGTACTATTAGCTGCATGGTTTTTCGCTCGCTCCTCCGAGCGTTGGCATCAGCACCTGCTCGCAAGTGAACTATTTGGACCCATGATTCGCAACTGGGAGCAAAATCGCTGTGTGTCCTGTCGAAGCAAAATTGTCGCGATAGTCTCCATGCTCGCCGTCGGCGGTGCTTCTATCATCTTTGCTTTAGACAGTAACATCTTGCGACTATCGACCGCGGCGCTGCTGGCAGTAGGCTGCGCAACTATTTTGCTTGTAAAAACCTGCCGGAATGTCGGTGACTAGTACGATGGCTTAAAGAGCGCGAAAGCGCTGACTACGTGTCAGGCGGCCTTCACTTTTTTATCGCTCTATAGACGAATAGCAGTACAAACGCGCCGACGGTCGCTGTCGCAATACTGGGGAGATTGATACCATCGCTTGCTGTTTGAATACCCATCAACGAACCCAGGTAGCCACCGACAAAAGCCCCAGCCACACCCAGCAAAATGGTGACAATCCAGCCGCCACCATCGGGGCCTGGCATGATCCATTTGGCAAGGGCGCCGGCGATTAAGCCGAGAATTATCCACGATAGTATGCTCATTCCCTGCCTCCTCTTACACAAGGTACTCTAGAGGCTAGGCCAACTTTCCGAAGACTGCAAAACTTGCTGCGTCAAAAAAACAGACGCTGCTTTCAGAATGAAGCCGAAAAAAGACTATTGCTCATCCCGCTGGGTCGGTACCACAGGCACCAAAGAGTAATCGACGCTAAGCTCTAATCACCGCAAAGCGTTCTATTGCAGCGAAGTATTAGCCAGCATGTATACTGTGTTAGAGGGTTAAGAGCGAGATAGAGGCGCATGGACTCACTCAAGTTGATCAGCGAAGTCTGTATGCGGCAGAAGTGGCAGCTTGATGGTAATCAGATCACCGTATCCATTGCCGGTGGTCGGAAACAGTTTGTGCGCGCAGAAGTTTTTCTTTACGAGGGTCAGGAAATGATAAGGCTCGTGACCTTGGTGGGACCGATGTCGAAACTGTCTGACACTCAGCGAAGCGCGCTGCTGAGCAGAAACTCCAGCCTCGCCTTTGGCGCATTGACGGCGCTGGGTGACGACCTGGCCATGACAGAAACCGTTCTGACTCATGACGCTGGCCACGAACAGCTCTCCTACGCAGTTCGCTTTCTCGCAGAAACCTGCGACGGCTATGAGGAACAGATCTACGGGACCGACCAGTATTAAACGGAGTCCGATGAAGGCGCAACGGCGCGTCTGGGAGTCGGATTGCCTCACCCCGAGTGCACAGTTTTTTTGAAATCATCCTGCGACATTCGATCATTTGGACTATCATGATCAAGCGTCAAGCAGGGACAACCGGTGGCGTCGAAAGGCGCCGTTGACGATGATTTTGTTCGCCAAGTTCATCGACACAACTGGATCCTAGTCTGGTTATTTTCTCGCTGGCGCGACGTTTACATTAGGCAGCTGCGCTTTTTTCTTATAGAGAGTCACGATGCTGTCGATTCCAGATAAGAGTCCGGTGGACGTCCACCCACAAGCAAGGAAAACATAAAAGCATGAAATCCAACAGAGAGATAGGCATTGTTGTTTACGGTGCCACAGGTTACACCGGTAAGTTGATCGCCGAGTATTTGAATACGCAATATGGCGTCGACGGAGACGTGTCCTGGGCCATGGCTGGTCGCAGTCAGGAAAAGCTTGAGTCGGTGCGGGATGAGCTGTCAATTTCCTCTTCGGTACCGTTGCTGGTGGCTGACGCCAGCGACCCGGATTCGGTGAAGAACATGGTTGAACGCGCATCTGTGGTGATCACCACCGTAGGGCCCTATCAACTCTACGGATCAGAATTACTCGCTGCCTGCGCCGCCGCGGGCACAGACTATGTTGATCTATGCGGAGAGCCAACGTGGATGGCGCAGATGATTGAGGCGCATGATGCCAGCGCGAAGGAGAGCGGGGCGAGGATTGTCTTTTCGTGCGGGTTTGATTCGATACCCTTTGATCTTGGGGTACTGTTTTTGCAGGACGAAGCGAAACGGGAATTCGGAGCGGCGGTGGCGCGCGTCAGGGGTCGGGTTTGTGCTTTCAGCGGCGCCTGGTCAGGCGGTACGCTTGCAAGCTTTAAAGCAACCATGGCGGCGGCAGCGGAAAACCCTGAACTGGTCGCAACCTTAATGAACCCGTTTGCCTTAACACCCGGATTCACTGGCGCAGAGCAACCCCCCGGTATGAAGCCAGAATTCGATGAAGTCATGGAGAGCTGGGTAGCGCCCTTTGTGATGGCAACGATTAACACCAAGAATGTACATCGTTCCAATTGGCTTTCTGGCTTTCCCTATGGCGAGGACTTCGTATACGACGAAATGTTCCTCACTGGCCCAGGTGATGAAGGTGAGGCGGCCGCAAAAGCGGTGGCTGAGGATACATCCATGGCCACCGATCCCACGCAGCCAGGTGAGGGTCCAACACGTGAACAAAGAGAGAATGGATTCTACGACCTGCTGTTTGTCGGTCAGAACAGCGATGGGAAAACACTGCGCGTGAGCGTAACGGGTGATATGGATCCCGGTTATGGCTCCACGTCAAAAATGATCGCGGAGAGCGCTGTTTGTCTGTTACTGAATCCCGATTTGGCATCCGGCGGCATTTGGACCCCGGCCGCTGCCCTGGGTATGCCGTTGGTGGAGCGGCTCGTTGCTCATGCTGGACTCACTTTCGACGTCGAACAGAGCTGAAGCGAACATCGCAATAAGGTTTGAGAGCGCCGCGATACGCACCAATGGCGCGCCGCGCACCACCTAATTTGATACAGCTGAGATCGGGAAGCCGAGCTCCCGCCACTCCTGCATACCTCTATCCAGGGCGACGGCGCGCTCAAAACCCATGGTCCTGAGCGTTGCCGTTGCCAGTGTCGAAACCCGACCGAATTCACAGTACACGACGATACGACGTGTCGGATCCGGCAGTGCTTCGTTCACGCGTAATTCAAGCTGGCCTCGTGGAATGTGGATTGCGCCGGGGATATGACCACGGTCAAATGCATCGCGCTCTCGAACATCGAGTATCACCAACTCGGTATCCCCCGCAGCCACCCGTCGTTGCACCTCTTCCAATGACATGAAGGCGATACTCTGGGCTGCCTCTGAGATCAGCTGTGCTACCGTTTTGCCACCACTGAGGTTGGTGCGCAAAGCCTCGGACAGGTGGTCCGGCTCACGCAAATTGAGTTGCCGCATCTTGGCAATGAACTGATCTCGCTCTTTGAGCTGTAGTCGCGGGTTTTTGTCTAGCTCTTCAGCTAGTGTTGTGTGAGTTCGATTAATATAAATATGCCCAGGATGTATCACCGTCGCCGGGTCGAGCAACAAAAGCTTGTTGAACAAACTGTCGTACAGTGCCTCAGGATCTCCGGTGGGTAGGTCAGATCGACCACAGCCACCAATCAGCAGGGTGTCTCCGGTAAACAACTTGTTTTCTACCTGAACACAAATAGAGTCTGCGGTGTGACCAGGTGTGTGCAGAATGTTCAGAGACAGTTTTCCAAGATTGATTTTCTCCCCATCGTCGACTCTTAAATCAACGTAGGGTGCCGGGCTGTTCCGATGCATGATGACGGGCACATCAAGGGACCTGGCCATTTCGATAGTGCCAGAGAAATGATCCGCATGCGTATGAGTATCGAGAACGTATTGAATCCGCACGCCATCTTGCGCTGCCAGACCCATGTACCGATCGATAAGACTTTCTTCGGGGTCGATAACGATGGCTGTACAGGCTGTCTCGCAGGCCAGCAGATAGGACTGGCAGCCGCGCTCTGTTGCAATTTGATGAAACAGCATGAGTCAAGCTCCCTGGGATATCGCTTCTTGCGCCTATGGCTTGCAATGTCTGCCGCGCTGGGTATTAAACCGATGAACCGATATAGATACAACGCCCTCGATCCACGACTTCAGGTTCCGCAGCCCGGTTAACAAGCTGCTCTTCGAGTGTAGTCTAGCGTTATTTGCTGCGCTGTCAGAAGCTGTATTTGAGCTCGACACCATAGGTTGTTGGCGTGGCCACCGAGTAGCCGCCTACACCCTGGGATTCGACCAGAGCAGTGCCACCAACAATGTAATCTTCGTCTGTGAGGTTTTTACCGTAAAGGGCCCCCAACCATTTTTCATTAGGTGATACCCATGTGACACGAGCACTAAGGTCGCGCTGATCGCCCTCGAACCACAGTCCTGAGTCACAACTCGCTGCATCAAAGCAATAATCGATGTCTGACTTATAGCTGTACTGGATACGAGGCAGAATAGCGCCTAGTTGAGTTTCAAATGTGTACTCTGCAGCGACAAAGAAGGTCTGCTCTGGTAGCCGTGGCAGATTTTCGTCTGAGCGATCGTTCTGGCAGGAGTCAACTTGCAAGAACACCAGGTCAGCCCGCGTGCAGTCTGCTGCAGGTGGAACCAGTGGATCGGCGACGGTGATCTGAGTGTCGACAAACTCTTGGATACTGCCGTCGTTGAGGGTCAGATTGAACAGTAGCTGCAGCTGTTCAGTAGGGTACCATTGGGTTTCGAGTTCGAACCCCTTGATGCGAGATTTAGCGGCGTTGATAGTCGCAGGCGCAGGTGAGTTTGTTTCTGGATTGATCACCAGTGACGTCAACTGGCGATTAGTATAGTCCGAGTAATAAAATGCACCGTTGACTCGCAGGCGGCTGTTCAGCAGATCAAACTTGAAACCCAGTTCCCAATTTTCCACCTCTTCCGGCTCAAACGTCTCAAGATCACCTGAAGGCGCTTCTGACAGGCCGCCCGATAGAAACCCCTCGCTATAGGTCAGATAAATGGTGCCAGCGTCAATACCGTGCACATCGTTGAATACGTACTGGACGCTCGCCATAGGTGTAATGTCGTCGTCGGTCGTCTTGGCACGTGTCTCGTCCTCAGGCGCAAAATCAAAGCGCGGGTTGTATACGAACCCCGGCTCCGTTTGGTACAGCCCCGAGTCGGGTATCACCTCTGATACTGCACCTCCGTTTGCGTCAAGGCTATCGGGCACGGCCACAAAGCGATTTCTGCGCAGTCGGCGGGTCTCATCTGTGTAGCGCAAGCCTATGCTGGTCCGCCATGATTCACTCCAGCTCCATTCGAGCTTAGTAAACACGGCGGCCGCGTCGTTGTCGGCGTCTAGGGTTGTTGCTGAGGTGTTGATAAACAACCAATCATTTAGAGCGGGATCGTAGGGCCCCAAGAGGTTGACCGCGGTCTCTCCAGTTGTTTTCTCATCGAATAGATAAATGCCAGCGACGTAGCTCAGGCGGGCATCAAATGCGTCGCCTATGAGCTGGAATTCCTGGCTGTACTGGTCTGTTTTACGTGGGTTACCAAATGGGTGAACGCTTTGCGTGCGATGTAGAAAAGGAATACCAGTATGGTCGATCTCGTCGTCCTGGAAAGCATCTGTATAGCGCCAGGCAGTAATACTCTTTAGCGCCATTGAGTCATTGAGTTGCCAGTTCGCGATCAGGCTTGCGCCTGCGTTCTCAGCAGAGTAGTCGCCTCCAAGGTCAGAAATAATGGTGGTCTCATCGCCAATATCAGCTGAGTCCTGGCAAAAATCATCTACTGTTCGTCCGGTCGCTGGAATAATTGCCAGTGTGTTAAACAGTTCTGCCTGCCAGCCGAGGTAACCGGGCACCGGGCGACACTTCTGTGGGCGCATGCGTTGCTTGGTTTTAGCCCAGCTTAAATTTAAGTCCAGCGTGAGATCGTCCGTCGCCGTGTAGCGTGTTTGCCACATCAGATTTTGCCGGTCCTCGTTCATGTATTTTTCGCCATCAAAGGCGTTTTTGATCCAGCCGTCACTGTTGATGGTTGAGCCTGCAAAACGTGTCCAAAGATTGTGTGTTACCGGCAGATTCAGCATAAAGCTGCCGTCGTGCCGATCAAAGTTACCCAGACGACCGCTAAGAGAGGCCTCAAACTCGTCAACCGGGCGGTTGGTGGTAAATACTACCGCGCCGCCGGTGGTGTTTTTGCCAAACAGTGTGCCCTGCGGTCCGCGCAAAACCTGCACCGACTGCATGTCGTATATATCGAGGAGCGCGCCGTCCGGGCGACTGATATACACATCGTCGATATAAATACCCACCCCCGAGTCGATATTCGGGCCCGTGTTACGCTGACCGATTCCTCGGATATAAATATTGGCCAGCGGTGCCGTGCCGTTGGCAGAGGAAACCTCTATGTTAGGTACGATTTCGTTAAGATCGGCCAGGTTGCGGACGCCGGCGTCACGCAGGGCCGACGCGCTTAGCGCAGTTACCGCAACGGGGGTCTCCTGCAGACTTTCTTCCCGCTTTCGCGCCGTCACGATGATTTCTTCAAGAATTCCCTGGTCTGCATAAACCAGTGGGCTCAAGCCGCTAAGTGATGTCGCAGCTAATGCAGCGCAAACTAAGGTGTAACGACCTGCGGCGTAAAGCATGCCCAACCTCATTATAGTTATGCTGGTGCCGAGCCTACCGTGGCCCTAGGGCTTCAGATTGAGCTAAAGCCGGGATCGGCAAGGGTCAAGGTTGTCAATGGTAAGCCGAAATACTGTTGTGATTCATCTAAAATCGTAAGGCTTGGACAGTGGTTGAATTTGCTATACCAGACAATTAAATCGATGAGCTGTTTGTATGGTTCAGGAAGCTGCCTGGGATGTAATGCGGCTTTCCACCCGAGTCGTCTACTGTTGATACCAGCATAGGCGGTCTCCAATGGTGTTACTCGATTGAGTAAATCGACATCCAGGAGGGGTATCAATGGCAATACGTGTGGCTGTTTGGGGTACTGGTAATGTGGGCAGACCGGCAATCAGAGCGGTTCTAAGCCACAGCGAACTTGAGTTGGTTGCGGTTATTGTGGCCAATCCAGAGAAGGTAGGGGTCGATGCCGGTACGCTTGCTGGAACAGATCCAATCGGCGTTATCGCCACCGCAGATTGGCAGGCTGTGCTCGATTCTCAAGACGTGGATGCACTGGTCTACACGGCAACTGCCGATACCAGGGGAGCGGATGCCTTTGTAGAACTCCTTACCGCTCTCGAGGCAGGTATCAACGTGGTGTCTACAGCCTTTTATCCGCTGCTTTATCCCGACTGTGGGATGAAGGAGGCGGTCGAACCGGTGAAGGATGCCTGTCTCAAGGGTAATAGCTCGGTATTCGTTTCTGGCATCGATCCGGGCTGGGCCATGGATGTCCTGCCCATTCTGCTAAGTGGATTCTCGTCTGATATTGAGGAAATCCGTGTTCAAGAGGTGTTTAACTACAGTCTTTATGATCAGCCCGACGTCGTGCGCGACGTAATCGGTTTCGGGGGCAGCATGGCGTCGTTACCGATTATGTTAGAGGAGTTTTCGCTGCGAATGGTGTGGGAACCTATGCTGCGTGTTGTAGCGGAAGCTCTCGGTATCGCACTGGATGAGGTCGAGGTAGAGGTTCAGCGTCTAGCCCTTGAAAAGTCGGTGGATGTGTCTGGGATGGGCGTGTTTGAGCAGGGCACTCAGGGCGCTTTTCGGTTTGAGGTTCGAGGCATTTGTAATGGAGCTCCACGGCTTGTAGTAGAACATGTGACGCGCATTGACAATGACTGCGCACCACAGTGGCCCTACCCGCCCCAAGGTCAGGGTTGTCACCAGGTGCTCATTACCGGCAGCCCCGATCTTGTCGTGACCGTGCATGGTCATGATCGCGTCGAGCCCGGCCCAGCGGGCGGCGGTAATGCCAGCGCCGCCAGCCGTGTAGTGAATGCTATTCCGTCGGTCTGCGCCGCGAGCGCGGGCATACTTTCGCCGTTGGACCTTCCACCCCTTTCGGGACGAGGTCAGTTACGACATTAGAAAAAGTGCCGCGGCCACGATCGAAGCGGTAATGACACCGAACAGTAACGCTCTAAGGAACAGCGGTGCCCCCTGACTAAAGTGCTCTGTCAGTGCCGTCAGCGGGCCTTGACCTGCAATAACGCGCAGGGAAACGGGCAACTCCAGTATGAGCACAAAAACGAACTGTCCTAAGGCTGCTGCCAGCAGACTAGTTGCGACTATCCCGCTTTGGAAGTGGGTCAGAGCAAAGTACGCAATAAGCAAGATATTCCCCAACAGCCCTCCAAAGCTAAGCCATAGGAACTGGCTGTGGTTGTTTGACGGAAAGTCGAAATCGAAGAACAGCGGGTGAACGCGCTGCTTGATGGTGACACTTGCGCGCCCTACTAAGGCGCCTAGGAAATGAAACCACTCGTGCACGATGTGACTGAGTGCCAGCGCAACGATAACGCACCAGAGGATACCCAGAATTCGACTCCAGGCAGTCAGCTCTGACGGCAAGCTCTGATCGAGGTAGAATACGCTCAAGATAAGCAGCGCCGCGACGGCTATATGAGCCCAGAACTGCCTCAATAGGGCAGTCGTTGCTCTCTTAGATGTCGTGTCGGCGGACAAGTATAGGGATCTCACGTCAGTCGGCGCGAAGACCTGCTATCACCGTGCTTTGGGAAGACCTCGTGCATACTAGAAGCTTACGCTAGCCGTGCGTCTTGGACTAGCCATGCGTCTTGAAAAGGTGATGCGTCGAAACTTGACGTGCTCGGCGGCACAGTCCACTGTTGAATCAGAGCAAGTAATTGAGGCACGCAGGCCGATGATTCTGCATCACTACCCGATGTCACCTTTCTCGGAAAAAATAAGACTGATGTTCGGTTTTCTAGACATGCGCTGGCAGTCCGTACTCTCCCCTGAAAGTCCACCGCGCCCCATTGTAGAGCCGCTTGCAGGGGGCTATCGAAGGATTCCAGTTGCACAGCTGGGAGCGGATATTGTCTGCGACTCTCGTCTGATATGTACTGAGCTCGCCGAGGCGAGCGGTAAACCGCAGATGGGGCTTGATGCTTGTGGGGAAGACTGCAGGCAGCTCGCGAGTCGATTTGAGGGCCAGGTGTTTTGGGCGGCTGTGGCATCGATACCAACGCGAACCATACTGCGACGCCTATTTGGAGAACTCTCCTTTCTGCATGCCCTGCGGTTCATTAGAGATAGGGTGGGCGTAGCAAAACATGCACAGACCGATCTTGTGTCGCCGAAGCATGCACCGGCAATCTTTGCCGAACACCTTAAGACTCTCGATAAAATGCTCAGCGGCGATAAGCTATTTATTGGTGGCGGCTCGCCCTGTTATTTGGACTTTGCGGCCTATCATACGCTCTGGTTCACAGTCGCCGTTGGCGACCTATCCATGCCGGCGGGCGTTCCATCAGTATCCGCCTGGTACGAGCGTATGACCGCCTTCGGTCACGGCACGGAAGTTGAAGCCAGCGCGCAGGATGCTTTTGATGCTGCCCGCGGCTCGCAACCGCGAGCGTTGAGCGAAGAGCAAATGGCTTCTCCAGACGTCGGCAAACAGGTCGCTCTAGCGCCCGAGGACTATGCGCTGGATGAAACTCGGGGTTTGCTTGTCGGTGCTGATGACAAACGCTGGATACTGGCTCGAGAAACAGCGGATCTGGGGCTCGTGCATGTGCATTTTCCCAAGCAGGGCTACCAGCTACTGTGATCGGCTATTTTCAGATCTGGCAACGATCCAACTGAGGTGAGCGCTTGGCAGGGTAAGTTCGGTCCAGGCTTTTTGGTGGCAGCCGCTTTTATCGGGCCCGGCACCATTACCACGGCCAGCATAGCCGGTGCTAATTTTGGTTTCACCCTGCTCTGGGCCTTAGCTTTTTCGGTAGTCGCTACGATAGCGCTGCAAGAAATGACCACTCGTCTCGCGCTTGTGACGCGCCGAGGGCTGGCCGAAACTCTGCGCGATAGCTATCAGGGAAGCTGGTTAAGCACTGCTGCTGTGCTGTTGGTGATAGCTTCGGTTGGGGTAGGGAATGCAGCTTATCAGACCGGCAATATCACTGGCGCTGCGCTTGGACTAACAAACTTGACCGGATTTGGGCTGCACTGGTGGGCTCTACTGGTCGGCGCTATGGCAGGCGCACTGTTGGCCACTGGTACCTACAAGCTTATAGAGCGTCTGCTTGTCTGCCTGGTTCTGCTGATGAGCCTGGTATTTCTGGTGACGTTGATAATGGTCAAGCCGTCGATCGGTGCGATCGCCGGTGGTCTGCTGCTTCCTTCCGTGCCGCCAGGCTCCTGGTTAACCGTGATGGCGCTGATTGGCACTACAGTGGTGCCATATAATCTGTTTCTTCACGCCAGCGCTGTTCAAGAAAAATGGTCTAGCCAGGTCGATATCGATTCGGCCCTGCGTGAATCTCGCATCGATACCAGCGCCTCTGTGATATTGGGTGGCGTGGTAACACTAGCAGTCCTAAGCACGTCGGCAGCCGCTTTCTTTGGCAGTAGTGAGGCGTTTACCGCGGCAAATATGTCCAAACAGCTAGAGCCGTTATTGGGCGACTTTGCCAGCCACTTTTTCGCGCTGGGACTGTTTGCAGCGGGGTTGAGCAGCGCAGTGGCTGCACCGTTGGCGGCCGCCTATGCAGTATGTGGCGTCATGGGTTGGCCGCAAGACTTGCGCGGCAGGCGTTTCAGGCAGATTTGGGTTGCTGTGCTGCTGTGCGGCGTGGTGTTTTCTGTTATCGGCCTCAAGCCGCTGCTCGTCATACTGTTCGCGCAAGCAGCTAATGGCTTCTTGCTGCCGTTTTGCGCAATCTTTTTAATTTTGATTATGAATCGCCGCGACGTATTGCGTGAGTTTGTAAACAAGCCGTGGGCAAATGTGGTGGGTACAGTGGTTGTGTTGGTCACAGTAGCGCTGGGTGTGATGAAGCTGCTGTCGGTGATCGGTGTATGAGCAAGCTAATCGTAGCGACGCCGGCCGTGACAGTCTGATCGTGGCCAATGAGCGTTGGCGCAGGTGCTTTCGTGCTCATTCCTGTTCGCGCTGCCGAAGGTGAATTCTCAATTCTTCGCCTGCAAACTCGATGGTATCGCCGTTACTGATTTGTCGGCGTTTGCGCGTCTCTACTGTGCCGTTGACCTGCACAGCGCCTGCAGAAATGACCACCTTGGCCTCTCCTCCGCTATTCACCAAGCCCTCAAATTTGAGCACTTTGTACAACTCGATCGGTTCACGAGAAATATAGACCTCGCGCGCGCTCAGCTTGTCTGACATATCCGCTATTCCTCTTAACCTTATAAGCTGCGCTCCTTCATCAATTTCGAGCAGTATTCGTTAAGCGAACCCGTTCGCTCAGTCGCACAGGCATAATATGAGTCTGATGGTATCTACAGCTGATCAATCCTGGAAGCCAATTACGCCTCGGGCGTCATGTGCAGATAAAAATATTCTCATGCTTGCACAGGATAGTGGCCCGCCTTTTCCACAACAGGACGGTGCATTGCGCGAAACGGCGCCATGTTAGTATCTTGCTAGTCTACTTTCGCAGTACGCAATGAAGGAATCTTATGAAGCCCATACTAAGAGTCATCGTCGTTTTGCCTGGACTGTTTTTTACGCTGACGGGTGTAGTTTGGCTTGTGCAGCCTGCCAGAGCGGCAGCTTCCCTGGGTATGCCGCTATTGGAGGGTGCCGGACGCAGCACGCAGGTAGCGGATATGGCAGTGTTCTTTTTTGCAGTCGGTATCATGATTTTGTTGAGCGCCATCAAGCTGAGATCGCATTGGTTTTTGATTCCCGCTCTCATGCTGCTGGGCGCGGCGGCCTTTCGTACCCTCGCCTGGCTGGTACATGGAGCGGATTTTGTCGCCAGTGCTGTTGCGGTGGAGGTGATTGTTGGCTGTCTCTTACTGTTCGCTCGAAGTCAGCTGGAAGAGCGGCTCTAGCTTCTAAAAACAGCTTGTTGATCAACTTGAAATGTTTACTGAAAAATCCGAGGCATAGATAAGGCTATGAGTGCATTAGGTACGGCGGTCGTCTTTTTGGGTGCTGCTGTGATTGCCGTTCCCGTTTTCAAGAAGTTTAAGCTCGGAGCGATCCTGGGTTATCTGGTAGCGGGCGTAATCATCGGTCCTTCAGTGTTGAATTTGGTCAGTGATGCCAACACAATTATGCACCTTGCTGAATTTGGCGTTGTGCTGCTGTTATTTTTGATTGGTATTGAGCTGGCGCCGGAGAAGCTCTGGCGCATGCGCAACGCGGTGTTGGTTACGGGTGGCGGACAGCTGCTGCTGACGGCGTTGGTGGTAGGCGGTGCCCTACTGTTGCTATCGACTACCTTCTCAGTGGCTCTGGTGGTTGCTCTAGCCCTCGCTCTATCGTCCACGGCCTTTGCGATTCAGCTGCTAACGGAACACCGCATTCTGAAAACCTCTCCTGGACAACAGGGTTTTGGCATCCTGCTAATGCAAGACCTGGCCGTTATACCGATTCTGCTACTTGTTGATGCCTTAGCTAGTGCGCAGGGGTCTGACGCGCCAGCCTGGTACTACAGTATTGTTGCGATTGCACTGGTGCTGATCATTGGACGGTATTTACTCAATCCGTTTTTGCGGTTGATGTCTCGCTATGGTAGCGCTGAGGTAATGACCGCCTCTGCTCTTCTCATCGTGGCAGCTACCGCCGTCGGCATGGAGGCTGCCGGTCTGTCCATGGGTATGGGTGCGTTTATCGCAGGTATTTTGCTCGCTAATTCCACGTTTCGCCACCAGCTGGAAACTGAGATAGAACCTTTTAAAGGCCTGTTGCTCGGCCTCTTTTTCATTTCAATCGGTATGTACCTCGATCTCAGCCTGCTCGCACAATACCCCGGCCTCATTATCGGCGGTGCACTCGCGCTGGTTATCGTCAAGACCATCATAATCTGGTTGCTGCTGCGTTTGGCGAAACAAGCTTCCCGGGATGGCTGGCGCGTCGGTTTGATGCTGTCTCAGGGGGGTGAGTTTGCGTTTGTTGTTATGACCCAAGCCACAGGTAACGGCCTCGTTGAGCCACTGCTCGCGGGTCAAATCAATCTCATTGTCGGCATCTCCATGGCACTAACGGCGCCCCTGGTTATATTGCACAGCCAGTTTTTTAGCAGTAGCAATTGCCCGAAGGTTTACGACGACACCTCTGAGCTCGATGAGCCCGCTGTGATCATCGCGGGTTTTGGTCGCTTTGGGCAGATTACCGGGCGCATTCTGACCGCAAACGGTATTCCGTTTACCGCCTTGGATAACAACGCCGAACATATAGAGTTCGTCAAAAAGTTTGGTAACAAAGTATTCTATGGAGACGCGGCGCGGCTTGATTTGTTGCGCACGGCGGGTATCGATCACGCGAAGGTGATGCTCCTGGCATTGGACGACGAGGAGCAGAGCCTGCGAGTCGCCGAGCTGTTGCATGAACACTACCCGCGGGTGAAGGTGGTGGCCAGAGCGCACAATCGATTCAGCGTGCGGCTGTTTCATCAACTGGGTGTGAAGGCCACAGTCAGAGAGCTAATGGGCAGTTCGCTCACCGCAGCCGAGAGCATTTTGCAGCAGTATGGTTTTTCCGAATCCGAGGCAGCATCCATGGTGCACGTATTCGAGCGACACGACGCGCAAACCTTGGAAGCCTCCCTGGAGCTTGAAGATGACATGGATGCATTAATCGACCATACGCTTTACAGCAGAGAGGAACTCGCCGGTCTGTTTGCGGGTGATCGGGACGGTATCGCGAAAACGGTCTAGGGCGACTTACGATTGCGGTAGGCGTCGCCGTAGCGGATGCTGTCAACGTTGTCGATCAATGTACCATTGGGTAGCTCTTCAGTTCGCGCGCTAATCTCAAACATCGCACCCGCCAAATCTTGCGAATCAATGACCAACCCTCCAGGACGCAGCAGCGCAGCCACGATGTCCATGGCCATATTAGCCACGTCTGCAGGCGGCTTAATGTAACCTGAGCGATAGCCGAAAGTACGCAGTCCTGTACCTTCGGCCAACTCAGCAACCTCAATTTCTGCGCGCCCTTTTTCTCTAGCCCAGTGGGCATCGCCATCTGCATCCGTGCCCATGCCAGTCACGTAGTGAAAAGCCATGGGGCCATCAGTGCGCGCTGCCAGCCACTCTTTAACAAAGGCAACGGGAAAATCCACATGAATCCAGGTGAAGGTCTCGTCGTCTACATTTAGTGATGATGTGCCCAAACCCCACAGGACGGTATTGACTTCAGCAAGCTGCTCGGCGAGCGCTGAGTAGTCGGTAAAATCATCATGCATAAGTAAAGTGATGCGACCAGAGTCGACGCCAGCATCGATACGCGGCGAGGTACGCCTGGTCAGTGCGTAGATTTTTTCAACCTCAGGAGCATCCATGGCAGCCTTGAGTAGCCCGTCTCCTACTGAACCATTGGCTCCTGAAACCAGCACCACTTTGTTCGCGAGCGGGTCGTAGGGCTCCCCCTGCTCCGGTTCCAATGTTCCCAGTGTCAGAAAACCCCAAAGGTTAAACACCACGATCGCCAGCACCAATAACGCGATGACTAGTAGGATTAGACGCTTAAATAAAATCATTTGCGGGTTGCCTGGCTCGTTAACAGCAGCGTAGGGTAGCCAATGCTGATCGGGGGAGCAAACGCCTTCGACATGGAAACAGCGACGATAACGTATACGGTCAATGACTGCTGGCAGAACAATGAGCCATGCCCAAATCTGGCGGCGAGCCTGGCCAATTATCTTGGCCAACGCGGCCGTACCCTTGCTTGGACTTGCCGATACGGCGGTTATTGGCAACCTTGGCGATATCGCTCAGCTCGGTGCCATCGCCTTTGGTGCCATGATATTCAGCTTCATCTATTGGAGCTTCGGGTTTCTGCGCATGGGAACGACCGGGTTCACGGCGCAGGCGATGGGCGCCGCGGACGAACCCGAAGTACGCGCAACGCTTGGGCGCGCGCTGGTGATAGGCGTCGTTTTGGGTGTTGGTCTCTTGTTCTTACAGTTACCTCTGGTGCATTTCGCGCTGCTTTTTCTGGAGGGTAGCGCCGACGTCGAGACCATCACACGAGATTACTTCCTGATCAGGATCTGGGGCGCGCCAGCGACCCTCTGCATTTTTGCATTGCTGGGGACCTTGATTGGACTGGGTAAAAGTCGGCAGCTACTGATCGTGCAGCTGTTTTTGAATGGCGTCAACATTGTGCTCGACGTGCTTTTTGCTGGCGTTTTCGGGTGGGGTGCCAAGGGTATCGCCCTGGGAACTGTGCTGGCTGAATGGTTCACACTCCTATTTGCGATCTCGGTTGTCTTTCGCCTATTGCGAGCACGGGATCAGACGCATGGGCCGTTTTGGCCTCGTGCGCGCATTTTCGACGCCAAAAAAATGCTGAGAATGATGTCTGCCAATACGGACATTTTGTTGAGAACCCTGATGCTGCTGTTCTGTTTCGCTTGGTTTGTAAACCAGAGTGCGATTTATGGAGACGCTGTCTTAGGAGCGAACCATATACTGCTTCAACTGATTTCCTTCAGCGCCTTTTTTCTTGATGGCTATGCCTTCGTCGTAGAGTCTCTTGTGGGTACAGCGCTCGGTGCGAAGCGCAAACGGGATCTTCAGATAGCTGTTCGCCGTTCCTCCGAACTGGCTCTGTTTACCGCTGTCATTCTGGCTCTGCTTATTTTTTTGTTCGGTGATCTGGCCATTGCGGCGCTAACCAACATCATAGAGGTGCGACTTGCTGCTGCAGAGGCGCTAGGCTGGGCGGCACTCTATGTGTTGTTGTCGGCAGCCGCATTTCAGCTGGACGGCATTTTTATTGGCGCCACGCAAACCCGAGAGATGCGCAACGCATCGTTTCTTGCAAGCGCGGTGTTCGTGCTTGCATGGTGGATATTCACACCAAGCTTGGGGCTCAATGGCCTATGGTTGGCTTTTGTCATTTATGTTGTAGTTAGGGCGTTGTTCCTGTTGATGTACTACCCGCGACTACTACGCGGGCTCCAATCGTGAACCTGCCTACGTTGATCTAACGGGGCTAAATCGAGCGCTCACAATGCGATCTTCGACTCGGTGGATATGAAAACCGTCTCAGTGTCGCGGCTGAAATTGTCGATCCCCACCGGTGTGAGAGGGTTATAGGCCACGACGGGCCAGTTTTACTATTGTGCAAGCCCTTGACTAGGGTGAGTCTGTTTCCGTGTCTGCCTCTGGCAGTGGGCGGTAATAGCCATCAAACCAGGTTTGCCAGTTTCCCGCGCTATCGCGCTCTTCAAAAAACTGGCGCACAGTGCCATCTGCAAGCGGTGTCCAGGTACCTCTGAAATCGGCCCGCCTCTGGTCTTTTAAGTAAAAGATGCTGCCTGATAACACCATGCTTCCGTCGTCCATTTCGCCCTGGATATCAATAATCGAACTCCCAGCGTCGATCCAAAGCTGGCGCCATTTTCCGTCTGAAGGATGGAAATAGTTGATACTGCTGCCACTGCCGCCAGAAATATTCTGCCACTGCTCGCGAAGCAGGCATCCCGCCTCCTCAATAGTGATGGTGTTATGCCCGAATATTTTGTCCCCTGATTGATCGGTCACCTGCCAGCGGCCCACCCAGAAATCAAATTGACGGTGTGCGGCCTGATCTAAACAGGAGTATGTTTTCTCAGAGTCGGGTTTGGCGGAATAACTAAAGAGGAGAAATGAGAGGATCAGCCAGTGTGCGATTCTCGGCATGTGCGCGCTCCTCGAAGGTTGGGGTATGGGGCATGCCCATTTTTGCAACACGATAGAGCATTTTCGGCCATTTCAATCCAAAAATGAAAGACCTAAGCTATCTCCATCAGCAGTATGAGGCAGCTGATATGGATTTCACAAGCGTTAGGGGTGATAGTCATGGCATGTATTTTATTCATCTACTCTTCCATTCTTGCACTGGGTTTGTGGCAGGAAAACCAAAACGTGGAGCAGAACGAGCACAATAATCAGGCCTACTGACGTTCGCCGCCATGGCGCGGCAGGGTCTGCATAGGTTTGCGATTGGGAATGACTCGGTCTCAGGGCCCGGTCAATCCGCTTGATCGTCTCGTTCAGGCTCACCGAGATGCCTGAGTTCTGATTTGGGTCACTCCGAGTCGATTAAGCCGGCCGCGCGTTTCGTCTAAAAAGCTTGTCGCTGAACGCGGCCGGCTTGCTTTCCCTCTTCTCTTTCGGGTGGTGTTTCACGCCGCTTCAAGGGTATATTGTCTAGCGCAAACCGTTCCTCGCCGTCCTCCGGTTATCATCGGTAGGACCCACTCTCTAGCAGGAGATTTTTGGATGTTATTTAGGCTCCTATGCGCCCATGTCTTTTCTGTCGCGGGCCCGGTCGCGCTTGCTTTTTGCGCTATCTCACCGTTCGTGCATGCAGAGACTGCAGCTCTGCGGCCCGACGAAAAACCCGTTATTTCCCGCAAGGATGACCTGCCACGCCATACCTATCAGCTGGATGTTCCAGTAACCGACTTATATGCCCCAGAGAATCGGGAGGTGTTACTCGCACTAGCCAACGAGGTTCAAGCCGACATTCTGTCGAACCTTGAGGCCTATAACATCACTGACGATAGCACCGTACAGGATTTTTATAGTGTCCTAGGTGTCATTGCGCTATTGGAAAACCGTTGGCAGGACTATCTCGATCTGCTGGAACAACAGCGATCCCTGGAGAGCAAAGAAGCCACGCGCTTGACGATGGGCATGTATGGCGAAGCACTGGCGAAAGCGCAACTGTCAGATAATGATCCGAGTGCAGACCTTAGAGCGAATCTTGAAAGTAGCCTCGAATCTCTGAACTATGACCTTGTGCAGGATAATATTAAGAGCGCCAAGGGTCGCACCGAGATTTTGAGTGAAGCCCTGGTGATGGGATCTCTGGATTCGTCTTATCAGCCCATCGTCGATAGAAATAATGGGCAAATCAGCTACGATATCGCCTCCGCACTGGTCGGGACCAGCTTCACCCTGGATCACTTCTTGCGAGATGCGCCACTAATAAATGAAGTGTACACGGCCTACATCACCGAGCATGACGTTGCAAAGCCTGACATTTGGGAGGCGAGACAATACAACCTTAGCGAGAACACCGACGCAACGCCTGTGACTGTCGCGATCTGGGATTCAGGTGTAGATACGAGCATTGGCACGTTCCAGCCATTGTTGTGGCGTAACCCACATGAGACTGCAGATAGTAATCAGGATAACGACAACAATACCTATGTTGACGATGTACATGGGATTGCCTACGACCTGGATGCAAACAGAGAGTCCTCCTTGCTTTATCCGGTGGGTGAGTTTGACGAGGACATACAGGTCATGCAGCGTCGGGTGAAGGGGCTAGGTGATATCCAGTCCAATGTAGACAGTGAAGAAGCAGCTGAACTGCGTAGGAAGCTGTCATCCTTAGAACAGGATCAAGTCGCAGGATTTCTGGAATCGCTCAACATCTACGGCAACTATGCGCATGGCACGCATGTGGCCGGTATTGCGATAGAAGGCAATCCCTTCATCAGAATTCTCGTCGCCCGCATGACCTATGGCCATACCCTGATCCCAGAAGAGCCCACTTTGGAAAAGGCCGAAGCTCAGGCAGCGATGTTTCGCGACGTGATTGACTATTTCAAGACGTATGGTGTTCGGGCGGTCAACATGAGCTGGGGCGGCTCGCTACGCGGTATTGAAGAAGCCCTTGAAGCAAACAATGCCGGTGGTACGGTTGAGCGGCGCAAGGCTCTGGCACGGCAGATATATACGATCGTCGATTCAGCACTGCGTAAAGCTATTCAAGGAGCGGGCGATATTTTGTTTATTACCTCCGCCGGTAACTCGGACAATGATGTGACATTCGACGAGTTTTATCCTAGCAGCTATGACTTCCCAAACATCATCAGCGTTGGCGCCGTTGACGCGGCAGGTGATGAGACCAGCTTTACCAGCCTTGGCAAAGTGGACATTTATGCCAACGGTTTTGAAGTGGAAAGCTATGTGCCAGGGGGAGATCGCATCAAATTTAATGGCACGTCAATGTCTTCACCGCAGGTGCTTAACCTGGCGGCGAAACTGCTGGCTCTAAACCCGCAGCTGACTACCGAGGAGCTGCGGCAGCTGATTCTTGATGGCAGTGATGCAAAGGAACTGTCGAGCCGGACCATTCAATTGCTAAACCCTGCCGCCAGTGTTGCCTTGCTGAAGACTGACACGGAGGCAGAGAGCTGACCGCTCAGTCGTCCTCTTTCACGACCAGTACGGTCTCAAGCGTAGGGTCACCGCAGTAGGCGATCCGTGAACCGCTTGCAGCTTCTGATTGTAGGGCGTCGAGAATGGATTGACTGATACGTTCGCCCGGGGCCAGGGCAGGAATACCGGGGGGGTAGGGAACAGCGCTCTCTGCCGCTACCCTGCCGATAGCGTGCTTGGCATCAATACGCTCATGATCGGCGAAAAAAGCGTCCCGCGGTGACAACACCGTATCGGGGATGACAGTCCAGGAGGTTAGGGGTATCGGCGCACGTGGCTCGTCGCGCTGCTCCTCGATCGCGCGAATAATTTCTACCACCATATGCCCGATACTGGTATCGGTGTCCGCTAGGGTAATGTGCGGGCACAGGTTGTCCCGGTCGGCGAACTCAAGATGCACGCCTCGGCTCTCCAGCAGATCGGCTACCCGGTGACCATTCGCCCCGGTACCGGCAAGTGTGAGTACGATTCTTGTAGGATCATGGGCGAAAAGTGCGGGACAGCGTTCGACAGTGTCGCACGCTACTACCCCCAAACCCCGCACGCTGCGAAAGCGATCGGCCGCTTCGCGCGTAAGTCTGATGGCATTGGTCAATAGTTTTTCTCCATCGGTCTCGAGCAGAGCGCGAGCTCTGTCTATAGAAGCGAGTATCGCTCCTGACGGGCTGGTGGTATGTAAACCCTCGAAGGCCGCCTCCAGTCTCTCCAGGTCAATATAGGTATCGCGCGCCAGTACCAGAGAAGACTGGGTAAAGCCTGTCAGATGTTTGTGGATACTGGTCACCATGATGTCTGCACCCAGCTGCATTGCATGCTTAGGTAGCTCAGGGTGGAAACCCAGGTGCGCGCCCCAGGCAGCATCAACTGACAGCGGAATGCCGTGTTTGTGCGCTAGTTCAGCGATGCTTTTTACATCGGATAGACCGCCTATATAGCTTGGTTCGACAATCATCACTGCTCGCGCGTCCGGATGTTCAACTAGCGCGTGCTCGATACTAGATACTGAAACGCCAGCCGGTAAACCTGTCTGGGCGTCTACGTTTGGACGCACCCAGATTGGCACTAAACCCGCGACAACAAGGCCGAAAAAAAGCGACTTGTGCAAAGTCCGCGAGACGATCACCTTATCCCCCGGCTTGCCGATCGACATGGCGATCGCGTGGTTGCCGTGGGAAGAGCCCTGCACTGAAAAACCACACCAGGGCGCTCCCCACAGCTCACCCGCTAGCCGCTCGGCGCGCGCCAGGTGGGAAGGGTCAACCCGTCGGTTTTCTACGCCACCGTATTGTGGCGCATCGATTGCCAGTAGTGGATCAGCCAGCTCTGGATTGCGCTTATGGCCGGGTACGGTAAATGGCGTGTTCGCCTCTGATAGAAATTGCCTGTAGGCGTTATACAGCGGAGTGTCGCTCATGGTTTGTCCGGTCGATCGGGTAAGGTGGCCGTAAAGGTATAGTTTTTGGTCAGTGTTGCAACCAGTTGACTGGCATTATTTACGAATGCCGTATTATCGGAAAAGTCCATGAATTCGATTGCGAAGCGCACGTGATCGTTAGAACGCTGCGCTAGCGCGCGCACCTCTTCAGATATCGTAATCCTGGCATCAGCGGGGTTGGTGTCCAGCGCAGTGAGCAGTCTTTTGATATTGACAGCGCTCGTGTTGGATCTGTCGTTCGTCATCGCCAAGTCTGAGATGGTCACCAGGGTATTCCCGGGCACGGGGCTGCCGATGTCTAATTCACCGATAGAAAACTGCACCGGATGTGCACTTGAGTACTCAAACTCTCCTTGGTCACCCGTGACGCCCGAGAGGTTTGCAGAACGATAGTTGATACCTGCAATGGGTGGATTTCCCAGTGTACCGCTGCTGGTGGTCACCAAGAGGCCGTCCTCTTCCTTTCTTTCATCATGCTCATAGTCGTGGCTATCGCCAGAACTAACGAAAATGGCGCATTTGCTGCCCACCAAAAAAGGTATTAGAAAGAAAATGAATAGCAGCTGAAAACAGCTATCACGGTGCGCGAGTCCAATCGCCATCGCTTTACCTCCGCGGAGTCTATTGGGTACGCATTTTGGTGCTAGTGTATAGCATGCGCGGTGCGCTGCGAATCGATCTTGAGACTAAAAGCTCGAATTATTGCGCAGGACTGGCAGCTAGCGATACCTCAACCTGGCCAGGCTGCAGATCATGGCCAGAATTGTGAGCGCTGCTGCGATAAGTGCCGGTGTGCTATTGCTGCCCTGTCCCACGGTGAGCAATCCTGCGAGCAGCACAGCGCCCAGTGTTTGACCGACTAGGCGATTAGTCGAAACAAGGCCCCCTGCGGATGCGGCTCGGTGCAGGGGTGCTGCCGATAGGACTACGCGAACATTGGGTGCGAGAAATATGCCGAAGCCGGTGCCACACATCGCCATGCGCCACATGATTGCTGTATGTCCCGCATCTATCGGCATATGGTACAGGAGCAACATGCCAGTGGTGGCAATTGCCATGCCGATCCCCCCTAGAACGCCGGGATGGTAGCGATCTGAAAGAACACCTGCGATCGGCGCCGTCACCATCATTGCCAAGGGCCAGGGCACAATTACCGCGCCGACTTCACTTGGCGAAAACCCATACTGAGTTTGTAGGCGGAACGGCAACGACAGGATAAAAGTCATGGAGCCAATGAAAGCAAATTGGGCACCTGCAATCGACAGTGCAACTACCCGGTTTGCCAGCAAATCAATTGGCAAAATAGGCAGGGCTTCAGACCGCTCTCTACGGATGTAGGCGACGGAGATTATGAGGCCAACCACGATGGTCACCAGCACTATGTCTGCAGATGCGCCCTGCGACACACCCAGCAGTCCGGAAATCAGCAGGCCGAAAGTCATAGCGCACAAAACTGCCCCAACAGCGCTGAAGGGCTCCTTGTGCGGTGCGTTATCTGGCAGCGCATGTTGGCCTACTATTAAAGACAGTAAACACAGCGGCGCCGTCGCAACGAATATCCACTGCCAGTGGGCAACCGCCACAATATACCCTCCCAGCACGGGCGCGATCGCAGCAGAGCTGGAGACAATGATGCTGCTTACGCCAAGCCCTCGACCCAAGTGCTTGCTAGGATAGGTCGCGCGAACCAGCGCGCTGGCTACACTAAGCGCCGCTGCAGCGCCCAGAGACTGTGCCGTGCGAGCCGCCAACAGTAATTCAAGTGTGGGTGCCAGGTAGCACAAGACTGCCGATACTAAAAACAGCAGCTGGCCAAGCTGGTACATTCGTTTCAGTCCGATGCGGTTGCCCAGTGCAGAGAAGGGGAGCAGGCTCATCACCAGTACAAGCTGGTATACGCTGACAATGAGCACAGCCGCGGAGGCGGGAATACCTAGTTCGATTGCGATTGTCGGCAGCGCGACATTCGGAATGTGCCCGTCAATCACTGTGACCGCGGTGCCGCAGGAAATAGCAAAAATAGCAAAGTAGCGCCGCGGTGTCGGAAGGCCTTCCATGGAGGTTTGGGGGTTCTTCACCAGAGTAAACGTTCAGTATAACCCCGGGGAGGCTGCGATGGTGCGACATCCACTCGCTATGACTGGCCAATTTGGCCAAGAGCGCATTGCGCTGCTATGTTCAAGTAATCAACAACAGGGAGGGGAGTACATGTCTAGTACTGAAATCGCCGAATTAGAGATGCAGATCTATGAACTCAACCAAAAGATGAATAAGCTGCGACGGGCTCATGTTGGGGACGTTGTGCCTAACTATGGGTTTAACACCGTCGAAGGTGAATCTTCCTTGTTAGATCTGTTCGCAGGGCACGAGAGCCTTTTGCTTATACATAACATGGGCCAGGGTTGTCGCTACTGCACGCTGTGGGCGGATGGATTCAATGGTTTCCTGCCTCACCTGGAATCCACGCTCTCTGTGGTGCTGGTATCCAAGGACGATCCCCAACTTCAGCGTCGGTTCGCCAATAGTCGCGGCTGGCGGTTTCGCACCGCATCCCATGGAGGCGGGCCCTATATGACTGAACAATCGGTCATTGATGGCGCTGGTAATGTTCCCGGCGCAGTCGTATATGTGCGCGATGGCGATACCATTCGTAGGAAGAATGCCGTTGTATTTGGTCCCAATGATCGATTTTGTTCCGCCTGGAATTTGTTGGGCCTTGCCGGGTATGGCACGGACAATTGGACGCCGCAGTTTGGCTATTGGCAGCGACCTGCAGAAATGGACGACGGGGGTGAGAACTTACCCGACTGAGTTCAGGCTAGTTGGGCGAGGGAATCGGGCCCTGTACCGACAACCCAGCAGCCCTCAAGGTGGACGCTGGAGTGCGGTCTGTGAAACCGCAGCCCAGCGCAGTGAACAACTTGCTAGAAGTTATAGGTCAGGTCGACGCCGCTGATACGACCTGCCGTGTCATGTGCAAAGGAGCCGCCAAATTCCGGGGCGGGAATGACTTCTTCCAGGTAGTCTTCGTCAGTGACGTTATTGCTCCAGGCGACAATCGACCAGTTTTCACCGGCGATACCGATGCGAAGATTCATTTTCCAATAGGCGTCGCGCTCCGTTCGGCTGTAGTTACTAGTGCCGAAGCCGAAGCCTGGTACGCCGTAGACCGGTTCCAGGTTAGTGAAAAAGTTGACCGTTGTATCGTCCTGTACGGTATGGAACCAGGTTTTGCCAACATACTCGTAATCGACGCGAGTCGAGAACTCCAAGTCTTCAAAAATACCCTGCTTGAACTCCAGGCTTAACGAGCCGCTGCCATCCGGGGCGTACGGAACTTTATTACCCTCGGTATAAGGACGATTGGAATTTGACTTGATTTCTGTATCGATACCGCCATAACCGCCAGTGAAGGTCAGCGATTCGGTCAGACGCCAGGCAAAATCAAACTCGGCGCCCCAAATCTCAACATCATCGACATTGTTTACCACGCGCAGCAAGCCGAATGGGCCAGCGAAGAAGTTGAAGAACTGATAGTCCTCAACCTCTGTGTAGAACACCGCCGCATTGAAACGTAAGCTGCCGTCCAGCCATAGGGATTTCAGGCCAATCTCTGAGGTATCGGTCACCTCCTTGTCGTAATCGTCCTTGATATTTTGTGGGGCGGTGGGATAAGTGCCGAAGGTACCATTTACGGTTGCCTCGCTGCCGATGCTGTTGAAGCCGCCTGAGCGGAAGCCGCGACCCCAAGACGCGTAAGCAGATATATCGTCGGTAAAAGCGTATGTATAGCTGATCTTCGGTTGCCATTCATCGAATGACTCACTGCGATCGGGGATTACGGAAGCATTGTTGAAGGCTGGGTTGATCGGGTTGCCACCGCCATAGGCCTGAGCGCTGAGTACGTCGGGCACCTTGTTTTCAACCTTCCGGTCTTCCACATCGTAGCGTAGGGCAAGCGCCAGCTCACCATTGCTGCCCACATCCAACTCAATTTGACCAAAAGCGGCATAGACGTCAGTGATAAAGTCATCCCAGAACAGCTGATCTGTGGGGTTTGGACCCTCTGGTGGCACATAGGGCTGTCTGTCAAAGCCCAAGCCGAGGTCAGCGCCGTACGCGACCACCACCTCACGATCAATGCGGGCGTAGTACGCACCACCCAGCCAGCGGAGGCTACTGTCGTCATTGGAGGTAAAGCGCGCTTCGAAGCTGGAATTCTTTTGGTTGCGCTCCTGGTACTGATAGCCGTCGCATGTATCCGGACCATACGGTGGCAGGAAACTGTTCAGCTGGAAGTTACCGATGTAAGTGCCCGGAGGTTGACCATCCTGAATAGCGTAGTTCGGTGCTTGCAGTAAGGGTCCGTAGTCGATGGTGTTATAGGTTTCAGTACACTCGGTTCTAGAAGCTTCAGCACCGTTGGAGTAGACACCAAAGGCACCACTGGTTCCATCGGAAATCAGATCTTCTTCCATGTCATCGTAGGCACCGGTCAATGTCAGAGTGCCGGCCGCAGTCTCATAGTCCGCTTTTAGAGAGACAAAGTAATCGGTTTGCTCATTCTCTCCAGGTACGTTGAAGATGTATTTAAAATTGTGGTCGTTCACGTCTGCGAAAAACGCCGGTTGGTTGACTAATTCTGCCGCCTGATCGAGCGCAAACACCGCATTAAAGTTAATCGCGCCGCCCTTTACCTTTCTGTAGCTGGCGATACCGTCAATGGATAACTGATCGCTGGGCTCCCAAATAAGACGGCCGCGGACAGCTGTCTCCTCCCAGTTGTTAATAACATCGTCGGCACCGGTAAAGTCATTTTCAAATTGGCCGTCTGTCTCGCCATAAAAGCCGGTTAGCCGCCCATACAGCTGGTCTTCTATGATCGGGCCACTGACCATCGCCTGTCCTTTCCAAAGGTTGTCCTCACCGACGGTACCTTTGAGGCTGGATTCGAATTCATCAGTAGGTCGCTTGGTGCTGACAATAATGGCTCCCGACACAGCATTTCGCCCGTAAAGCGCTCCCTGTGGGCCCTTAAGCACTTCGATCTGCTCAATATCGTATAGCTCCTGGTTGAAGGCGTTGGGGTTGGTGATCAATACCCCATCAACCACGTAGGCGAAGGATGATTCCGCATCGCGAGTTGAATACTGGCCGCGAATGGTGACCTGCGTGTCGCCCGCATTCGCTGTATCTACCATGGACACGTTAGGTGTTAGGGAAATGAAGTCCTGTGGCCGGTTGATTCCAGCGTCCTCAATATCAGTCTCACTGAACACCGTTACCGAGATGGGGACGTCCTGCAGATCCTCTGTTCGCCGTCGTGCAATAACAACGACTTCTTCGAGCGCTGCTTCCTGCGCCGTGACAAAGTGTGGGATCGCGATGCTGGTGGTAAAAACGGCCGCCTGAACAGCGTGAGTAATGATTTTCTTATGCATAGTGGAGCCCTTCGGCGTGGTGGTGGAAAAAAAGCGGTACGAACAGTGCTTGTGTTTGGATCACTGCGGCGTGGCCCCCCGGCGACAACACAGCAGGCTCTATTGAACCACTTAGACCTGAGTAGATTCAAGTAGCTGGCGCTGCTCGACTGCCAAGTCATTCGCTCTATTGGCGATGAACGATAGGGCAAACACTATCAGTTCGAGAAGACCCGCGTGGTTTCGCAATTGCCAGCCTATAGGGTCGGATGTTTACTCTCTTGTGTGCGCTGAAGTGTATGCTGAGTATGGATGGGGAATGCGTGGGCAGAGGTGCGACCTTGTTCGGTTATAAAGCTGGAAAGCAAACCGGTTTTATTAAAGGCAATGGACGGCTGCTTGAAGTCAAGGTCTCCAGTCTCGATAGCGAACATGTGCCGGCTCTTTTGTGTGTTTCACCGCGTCGGCTTGATCCGCGAGCCACTCAAACCATTCGCCCCAGGAAGGCTGCTGTTGGCTGTCTCGCATGTCTTGCTGCCATTGCCGCAACTTGCGTGACATCACCGTAATAATGCCACCGGCGAGGTCTAATACCAGTTCAAGCCTGGCAATGCGTTTGTACACTAGCATTCCCATGGTTTCGAAGGACGTTGTTACGGTGATAGCGGCTTCCACATACTCTTCACCCAGCGCCTGCATTTCCTGTAGCGTGATTCCATCATGTAGTGGGCGCAGTAGCGACAAGGCATGAGCCAGGTCCTTACTGTAAAAAGTCTGTGCAAGATTGATTGCAATCACATCGCGCTGCTGGCTTCGATACTGCCGAATTTGGAAGAGACCAAAAATCAGGCCGCTGATGAGGCCGCCAGCGCCTATAATTTCTGCAATGTTCGCCCAGGTAGCGAGAGATAGTTCAGGCACTGTTATCCGTCCGCGATGTTTGGATGACCTGTTCAGTCAGGCAGTTTATTGTTTGCCGCGACGCTTTCTCATTAAGAGCTATAGTCTATGACAAATCGCTCGGGCTTTTCACCTGCATGTTGTGCCGGGTGATAGCGGACTTAAGTTTGAGTGTTTTGAAACAATTAACGGTTTTCTTAGCGCGCAACTCGGGCAAAAAAAAGCCTCCCGGGGAAAGGAGGCGTAGAGGTGTCGCAAAACTAGTTTATCAGTGTGCCAGCGAGGCGAGTTGTCCGTTTCCAATCTGATCCATTGCCTGCTCTATTGTGTCCTCGTAGCAGTCGCGGTTGCGTGAGGCTAGTCGCAGTCCGCCTGCTTCGTGGGCGCTGGTAGGACCGCATACCTGTTTTGCCGCGTTCTTGATCTTATTGTAAAGCGCTGCTCTGCTCTCGGCAGTGGCGAGCTCTGCACTGGAGTAAGCAATGCTAATAGACTGTGTTTGGAATGCCTGCGACTGACTGCTCTGCTCTATCGCTGTCTCGGCGCTAGCGAGGCTGCTAATGAGCAGGCTGCAAGCGATAGCGGTCGCGCCGACGAGTCGCTTAACAAGTGAATATGTCATTTTGGTATCTCCCTACATAACTAGTGACGGCGTATGCGCCGATTCGAGCCAAGCTGTGCTTGATCGTTTGGCTTGAGAGATACAATAGATATCGAGGTCGGCATCTTAAAGTGACTTACGTTGAAGCGCCTAATATGCGCGGCGAACCGAGCAAATTCAGCGACAAACGGTTAGTCGCTAATGGTGGATGCTTTGCTAACTGCCCAGTAGAGACTTGATTTTGTCGCGGTAGCTGCGGCTAACCTTCAGGTTTGTGCCCCCGTGTAAGGTCAAAACAAACTCGCCGTTAATATGAGATGCGGCGCTAGCGATCGCATTAACGCTGACAATGCTGGAACGATGGATGCGCATGAAAATATCGGGGTTTAAGCTGGCTTCCAAGCGCTTCATGGTGGTCCGCATAATATGCGTTTTGCCTTTGGCGTGGACGCACATATAGTCTCCGGCGGCGTCGATCCACTGGATATCATCGATGCGGATAAACTGATACTGGCTACCATCTTTTATCGTCAGTCTGTCGGGCCAGGTCTTTTGGTCAGCGGAGTCTGTCGCTAGCAACTCTTTCGCCTTGGACACACTGTCACGGCCGCTGACTAAGGCTAGCAGGCTCTCCTTCGAATCCGACTGCTCCTGGGAGTGGCGTTTGACTGCGCGCGCTACGGCCTCTTGTAAGCGCTCTTCATCGATGGGTTTCAAGATGTAATCCACTGCATGGACTTTAAAAGCCTCGATAGCGTACTGGTCGAAGGCGGTGACAAAGATGATGAGTGGCATGGCATCTGCCTGCAGTTCGCACACCATGTCAAACCCGTCCATGCCAGGCATTTGAATATCTAGGAATATGAGATCCGGAGATTCCGTATGAATCACAGCCAAGGCTTCGTGACCGTTGGCACACTGTGCGATGACGTCGACCAAGGGAATTTCAGCCAGGCGCAGCGCCAAGCCTCTTCGGGCAAGCCGCTCGTCATCGACGACAATCGCTCGCAGTGGCTTCATGACTGTCTCTCTGCCAACTCCATTGGAATGCTAATCATAATAGTCAGTCCTTGAGGCTCTGTCTGGCTCAAGGTGAATACCTGCTTATCACCGTAGATTTCGCGCAGACGTTCGCGGCAATTGCGCAAACCGACCCCGGTACCCTTTGGCAACCCGCCCGGACGAATCTCCAGGCCGGGTCCGTCGTCGGCAACAGAGAGCAACAGCTTGTTGTCATATACAGATGCGTTAACAGAAATCGAACCACCGTCTATCGACTGTGAGACGGCGTATTTAATACAGTTTTCTACCAGCGGTTGCAGCAATAGCGACGGCATCAGTGCGTTGCGCGCGGCAGGATCAATGTCAAAGTTGAGCTGAAGGCGATGGTCAAAACGGACTTTTTCGATATCAAGATAAAGCTTTATTGCTTCGACTTCGTCCGCGACTGTGACCTTAAGCATGGGATCATTGTCCAGCGAGTAGCGTAGAAAGCGGCTGAGTCGGGTTACCATTGAGTTGGCGAGTTTCGTCTCCTTGTCCAATATCAGGGTGGAGATCGCATTCAGAGTGTTGAATAAAAAATGCGGGTTTAGCTGATAGCGCAGCATCTTCAGCTGGGCTTCATGCGCCATGGCTGTTGCCTTCAGACGATGCTGCTGCTCCTCCTGCATCATCATGTAAAACTTAATGCCAAAGTAAAGTGCGCTCCAGGCCATCATGACCATGATGGCGCTGGCGGTTCCCTCGAAGTATATCCAGACGTTGTCGCTATGCATGGTGTCTTTGACGGGATCGGGTGGAAAAATCTGGTGATAGATGACTTTTCTGCAGGCCCGCCAGAGCGCACCGCCAATGGTAGATCCCGCCAGTATCGCCAGGGCCCGCCAGACGATGTGCGCCTCCCACATAGACTTATACAAGGCGCGCAACGCGAGCGAAATCAGCAGGCCGACTGAGGAAATAATTGGCAGGTAAACGATGTAGCCTTCCGGAGCATCCCCCCAGACTAATATGCCCAGGTAGAAGGTGACGCCCCAGGCACCCCAGCCAAACACCTGTAGTACCCAGAATACTATGCGTTTATTCT
>JBCCNJ010000046.1:0-31171 GCA_039025905.1 Pseudomonadota bacterium
CTGCTGATCTCGCCGCAGAGTATCTTTCAAGGGAGGGCGTGCCTGCAGATGTTCGGCAAGGAAATCTGGAAGGTGGTGTCATCTCCAACTTTGAGGTTTGGGTGTCTTCTGAACTTGCCCATCGAGCAAGATGGGTACTTGCGAACTCTGAGTTCGAAGATGAGGAACTAGATTTTCTTGCTACAGGTTTTATAGGTGACGATGGAATATAACAAGGGCGGCGGTACGCCGCGGCGTTATGCGTTGTGTGCTCACCAGTAGTTAACGATCAAGGAGCTAGAATACTATGGATGAACGTCCCGTTAGCGCACAAGACATACTCAAGGATGGTGAAGATTTTAAGACGATTAAAGGCGTTAGAGTTAGAAAAGGAACTATCGCTGCTGCGATAAGAAATATAGCAAGACTAGAAAATGCAAGTTCCGAGCAACGGTCTGCAATTCTGGACGCTATTAAAGAAAGCGCCCCTGCGCTAGTTGCCCTTGATGTCCATCAATTCTTTGAATGCAGAAACGAGGAAGTAGAGAAGATCTTAGCCGAAGCAGCAAAGGATCTAACTGATAGTTAACTCACATAAAAAGTTGCGGCTATCGCCCCTGCGGGGTTGGGAGGTCCAACTTTGCACCGCGCTCCCGGCTGAACGCTTCAGCGTTGGATATTAAGTGGTCGCTCCGAGCGTTGGCACCGGGACAATGGTAAAGGATCGAGAATCACTTGCTCAGCACGTCAATGAAGGGAACAGAGTTAAATACGTTTTCTTCTGGGGTCACAAGAAGCATTCTGTAGTTTCAAAATCTTGCTTCAGCCAGTGGTATGACTCACCATTTGAAGCTGAAGGAAATCGCTTTCTCACGGCAGAGCACTATATGATGTATCGTAAAGCGATCCTGTTCTCTGATGCAGAGGCTGCTAGCCGGCTCTTGAAAGCTTCAAATCCAGGAGAGGCCAAGTCTATCGGGCGCGAGGTTCGTACTTTCGATCAGGCCACGTGGGAAGCTAGTCGATATCGGATCGTCGTTGAGGGAAACCTCCAAAAATTTCGTTGTCATGCTGATCTAGGTGAATTTCTTATCAATACAGGCTCTAGAGTTCTCGTAGAAGCCAGCCCCACAGACCGAATATGGGGCATTGGCCTATCGGAGGATCAACCTGAGGCGCAGAATCCAAATTTATGGAGGGGACTAAATCTATTGGGGTTTGCGTTAATGGAGGTTCGGCATGAGCTTTCAAAATGACCGGCACTTAGTAAGCGCAGGCCGCAAGGACACCAAAACCGCCGTTCGTTTTCTCGGTTAGCATGTCAGGGCGCAGCGTTTGCAGAGACTTGACCACGGGATGCTATGACGCGAGACTTGTGTTATCTCCTGTGCCGGAGAAGCAGGCAATGCTGAGATCCAAACCGACCGTTTATTTTTTCTTCCTGCTTTCGAGGTGCCTTTGTCTGGCGGTGTTGTTCTCGCATGCGAACCCAGCTGCTGCCTGCCCCGAGGGGCCGGTCAAAGAAGTGTCTGCGAGATGTCATTCTACTGGCAACTGCAGTTTCGCTTACGATTATCACTCTCTCGATGACTACCGGTGCCTGCGTGTGTTCCCTGTCTGCGAAAAGGCTTTCGATAAAGTGACAGATTTCGATAAATGCACGAATCGGAGGTTGAACGGGCGTGTTTGTAACGAACATGGTTCGTATTGTGATTGCGGATTGGACAAGAATCAGAAGAAGGTCTCGATCTGGGTCGAATTCAGATGTGAGGGTTCGTAAGGGCTTCGTCAGCGTTGGAGATACGGTGTCGCTCAGAACAGCGTCTAAAACTACAGCTTGGACAGTTCCGCGTCCGTGTCACCAGCGGCATTGCAAGTTGCGACTCATTCACGATGGACTTGGTTCGACTTCATGCTGGCAGCCACCGGAGAACGATTTGATGATCTTGTGGTCGTTTTACCGGCCCCTTACTGTTGTCGCGCTTCGCGCCGGAACGCTGTGACCGGCGCCCCCGCGTGAAGTGTTATAGTGCAAGGCAGCATGAGTTATAGCGAATTCTCTATTCTATGGGCCGCTGTGAACATCGTTTTTATAGCTGGGATAGTCCTATTTCTGCTGCCCAAGTTTAAGCGGACGTCGTCTGCGCTCCCCTCCGAACCGATAGATGCCACTGTCTTGAAATCAGAAATGAGGGGCGCGAGAAACATATCTAAGAACTTTGCTTTTAAAATCCAGTACGAAATAAATGGGAGCACATACGCGGCTGAGCCGGATACATTTAACATGCACGACTTTAAGGCTTTTACTGCACGGCATCCTGTAGGGGCTTGCATTAAAGTTTGGGTGGGGGAGTCGAACCCAAACTTCGTGATGTTCAATAAACCGTCAGGTGTATCCATCTTTGTAAAAATGCTAGTCCCCTATGCCATGGCTTGGGGAATGGCTAATTATGCGATGTTATACATCGGGGCGCATGCACTTAAATGAGGGCCCGCAGTTCAAGCCTACGGGGCCGTTCTTGCGGAGTTAACCGTCTAATGCGTTGGCTGGGGTTTCTCGTTTCGTCGCTTTCTTGTCTCGTATTAACTGCGGTTGCTGCAGAAGTATCTACACCCGACGGAATACATATTACAGCTGAAACAACCGTGGCAGATTTCAAAGACGGCACTATCACTTACACCGGGAACGTCACCGTCACGCGAGGAGACGTTGTTCTGAATGCGGATCAAATTATCGAGAAACGCAAGAATGGCGAACGGACTGAAGTCGTCGCCTTGGGCGACCCCGTCCTTTTCAGGGATGGGTCTCCTGATCCTGGAGGCATAGAACGAGGTACCGCCAAAAAGGTTGTTTATTCCGCAGTAACAGCCCAGATTGAGCTTACAAACTTCATTCTGGTGGACACGGATGGCAATTCTACGGGCGGTATCACAGGAGTGTATCGTTTAAATGATAGTTAACTAGGAATGCACGCAGACAATGACTAATCCGAGCAAGCAGCAGGAATGGCGTCAAAAGACGCTCCAATACGTAGAGTCGGTAAACGCTTTTGTTGCGAAAGGTCTTGCAGATGGGTGGGACCACGCTGGCGAAGAACCGTCCGATCCAGGTCGTGAAGAGCTCGCTCCAGACGTGCTCGCTGCTATACGAGAGGCAAACGTAAATGGCCAAACGGACCTATTGAGAGAACTCTGGCCTCCTGCCCATGAGCCCTTAATCGGTTGTTTGGAAGAAAATGGCCAATCAGTTTCTGTGGTTTGCGTTCTCCCTGATAATTCGATCCTCGCCAGACTGGGTGCTCCATGTGAATCAGGAAAGATCGTTCACATAGCCGGAGATTCCGTGGAAGAGATCGAGGCTGATGGATTCTTCGGATACGATCCCACCAAGAAGTTTTTTGCGTTTTCTAGACCCGGTGGGATTGAAATCCGAGAAGACTGGAACGGAGACCGAGTTGCGCTCTGTCCATGGCCGACCGGTCTCGAAGGGATTCCAGACGGTTTTGACGTCAAACCGTTCGAAGGAAATCCGGTGCCAACACGCCTAATTCCATTTCCTGACGGAAAACGGGTATTGCTTGTAAGTAGTGACGGAATCTTCGTGCTGTCGCCAAACAAAGCTATCCGCCTTCTCCCTACAACGAATCAACTCAAGGAACACTTCGCGCGCTTGAGAAAAGACTACCCTGATGACGTGCTTTCGATGGGGCTGTCCATGGAGCATGGTGCCATTTCGCACGACGGCAAGTACATCGCAGTTGGAGATCAGGATAGTACACACTTGCTGTTTGACGCCGACCTGAACCTTGTAGGCGACGTAGGCAACTGGAGTGACTACCCGCATTACGCGCTGTTCAGCGCGGATGACAGTATTGTGGCAGTAAACTCTTGTCATTTTTACAATGGAACCACGCTAGGCGTTCTTACCGACCTGTTGCCTGGCCTTAAGACCGAGCCATATGAGGATGATGAACGAATCGCGGTTCTTCAAGATGGTGCTCGTGTTTACGCTGGGGTTGCGCGGCAAGATGAATTCATCATTGGCGATGCGAGTGGATATGTTCGGGCATTTGGCGCTGACGGAAACCCGCGTTGGCAGTTGTTTATAGGTTCCACAGTTGGTGATATCGACATATCTGCTGACGGTAGTACTTTGGCCGTATCCACATACGCGGGCTTCCTTTCAATAATCAAGATGGACGCTGGGGAGCAGGCTCTGCACCAAATCGGCACCAGTCAACACATGGAAACGCGACGCTGGATCTTTTGGAGGAATGAAAAAAGTCCGTTGATATGGTAACCACACTTGCAGGATAACAATGTTGTGATCGCGGAGCCGGCGACAAGCGCGCTTTCGGATGGTGCATCAAACGCAGCGATCCGGTCATGCCAGGCGCGCTTTGGCCTAGCGCAGATCTAGCGATGTCAGACGTATCGAAGATTGCAGAGGACTTGCGCAGTAGGGGATATAAACTTCCTAACGCACATGTCTACATAGACTGTTACGGAGACACGGCGGAGCTCTCGGAAGAGTTGTTGGGACTAATAGGCAAGGGAACAAAACGAGCCGGGACATCCCTATTGTGGGAGCATGAAGCACAGAATGAGCCGTTGCCCGCTGTTGGTGACATAGCGATTGTACTTAGCTTTTCTGAAGAACCACGATTTGTCACCCGGAACGTTTCCGTTGAAGTCGTTTCTTACGATGCCGTATCGCCGGAATATGCTGCCATTGAAGGTGAGGGTGACAAAACGCTCGAATACTGGCGAGAGGCACATTGGTCCTATTTTAGTCGGGTCTGTGCAGATCTAGGCAGAGAACCCAGTCCCAACATGCCGCTCGTATGCACGATATTTGAAGTTCTCTATGAAATTCATTCCTGAGTGGACACAAAGCAGGGGTAGACAGTGCTTTTCCAGCGCACTCGGCGCGGCAGACGTCATGCGATATGACAGTTAGAGAGAACATCAGGCCCCTTGCATTAGACGAGCTAGCGCTTGTGAGCGCGCTTGCCCTGCGCGCGAAAGCCTATTGGGGTTATTCACCCGAATTTCTAAAAGCGTGTGAAGAAGAGCTGTCTATTTCTATAGACGAATATGAAAGTGACAGTATCCATTTTTTTGTCTTAGAGTTGCGCGACGACGTAGTAGGTTATTATGCGATCCGGCGGTTAACACAAAACGTCTATGAACTAGACGCACTTTTTGTAGAGCCTTCATTCATTGGTAAAGGCTTCGGAGGAGAACTGATGCAGCATGCAAAGGAACAAGTGCGAGGCCTCGGTGGCAATAAAATAACTCTGCAATCCGACCCGAATGCAGAACAGTTTTATCTTGCTGCCGGTGGATGCATTGTTGGCAAACAGGAGTCTGAAAGCATCCGAGGTCGCTATTTATCCATCATTGAAATCGAGTTGTGTAAAGGTGCCGCATAGTACTGCGTTTAAAAGTGCACGCGTAGGCTACGCATGCTTATCGAGTTTCAGCGCGAAGAAAGTTATTCAGCTTGCGCTTTCCATTTGCCTAATTTGGGAGCTCTGCCCTCACAATCGTCAGTTAGCCTTTGGTATTCATCAGCCATGATCCGCAACAAACCGTTCGAATCGTTTGCCTTGGTGTTCAGCTTATTGCTTGCTAGCGATGACTATATTTTTGCTTGTGATGCCGATTACTACACACTTGAAACAGTCCAAAAATTCGCGCAGGTAGAAAAACCCGAGACTTTGCTACTGGCCTCTGTTTTGGCGGACTGGGATGTGCTGCGTGAACAGGATCCTACTGTCGATCTTCCCAGCCCTGGCTTACTGCAAATGAAGGCACTGCAAATAGCTCCAGATGATGAGATGGTCTTGAACTTCATTGCTAACGGATGCTATCCAAGCAACCCAATAGAGGGTTCGCTCGGCTGCAACATCAAGAGGGCGACCGAATTGACGAACCTCGACCCAGACAATGGGTTTTACTGGGCGAACCTGGCTCACTATCAACTCGGTCAGGGTGAAATAGAACTTGCGCTGGACAGCTACCGGCGAGCCGCAGAAGCGCCCGTGTTCTCAATAGGCTGGGGCGAGCAGGTTTATCGCTTCACCGCGGCCGCGCAAGAAGTGCTGGCAACGAGTACAGCCTGTTCAGCAGAAATCGCGGCGGGCGTCACCGCTGGCAATTTGCCTGCATTCCAAGAATTCACGGATACTTGTCGCGCCTTGTCTGGTCAGGAGGTGTGGCGTCAAGCCTGTATAGACCTTGGTCTAAACATGGAGACGAAGTCCCAGACCATGATATCCCGCATGATCGGTTTTCCGCTTCAGCGCATCGCTTATGAAGCCACTGGAGACGGAAATAACGTGAAGGCAATCAAGGTGCGCGAAGAGCAGCTACAAACACTGGTGCGTGAACAAGCCGGCATACAGGATTGCATGGACGATCCAGACTGGGTTGATCAATGGCTAGCGAACATGCGCGAGGTTGGCGAGATGGAGACACTGCAGCGTATGCGTGAATCGGTCTCGCAGTGTTGAGGCGATAGAATGATGCCTGCTCCCAGGGTCCAAACTAGATCTGGTTCTAGAAACGGCAAGTCTATCCTTGGCCAAGTCGAAGCACTTGGAATTTTGTCGGTCTCGTTTCTACCGTTTCAACCGGATGTGTGGGAAATCACGGCTGAGCTATAGTAGCGGGAATCGCCCCGTCTTTTCTGGAGATTTGCAATGGTTAAGTTCACACGGATTTTGGTCGTCGCCTCGACGCTGTTGTCCTGCTTAAGCTTCGGCGCGGCTTCGGGCAGAGACGCCTATATCGAGGCGTACTCAACCCATGTCATGAATAACACGGCGCTATTGGCGAATCGCTTTATGGCTGATGGTATGCCCGCGGACCAAGCGCGTGTCAGGGCGGAAGAATTTATGCAGCATGGGATTGAATGTCATGTAAACAGTTTAGATGAATATCCACAGGCGATTCAGAAGGTGATGTTTGACGTTGTCGAAGGCGGTGGCTCTTATCCGGATGCCGAAAGTGCGCTAAAAATATATGTCGCCGAGGCACAATTCGAGGGAAATGAAGCTCTCGTCGAGGCGTTCGCTGCGGTGACGGCTAAAGGTGTCGAGTGCCTTCGTCAATGGACACCATAAGGGCATTTCGTCAGGCTTATTAAGGTAGTATTGGGCCTGAAACTTATTCTATAAGAGAGGGGCTAGATGAAAGGCATAATACTGACTATGTTGACGCTTGCTGTGGCGCTGCACATACATGCACAGGAAGTTAAAACAGTGGATAACGTCCCGGTGAAGGTTTCTTCTGCTAAGGCTGTTGTCCCGATCTATAGTCAAAGAGTCGCCTTCCAGCTTCCCGCCGATTGGAAACCGGCTTTTCAGGATCAAAATGCCGCGATGTTTATGATGGAGTTCACGCCGAAGGATGAAGACACTCAAAACTGGAGCAATATGTTTTCTATCCAGGGGTTTAAGAATCTTGCAGCGAGAACCGGCGCTGAGGGATTCCTTGACAACTTGGCCTCTGGTTTCGCAGCGGCGTGTGGCGAAAATCGCGTCTATGAAAAATACACCTCGCCCGATATCGATGGATTTGAGACAGCGACTGCCGTCTTAGGTTGTGCTGAGATGCCCGCTGACCATCCCACAGGTGTTAAAAAAGGCCAGAGCGAAATCGGTGTTTATTACGCTATCAAGGGCGAGAAAGACATTTACCTCATCCACAGATCAATCCGCGGTGCCGCGTTTGAGCCTTCGGATACGCCGATTACCCAGGCGAACGTAGAGTCGCTTATTAGACCGTTTAGTCCGCTAGAGGTATGTAAAAACACCGGTGGACCGGCGCAATGTCTTAAGTAGTCGCGAGCGCTGTTAGGATGTTTTGGGGTGAGTATAGAATTAGGATAGTTAGCTGCGACCAGGTACCCACGCTTCCGTCGCAGTGCTTGACGCCCCGTCTCAACCATGGGCTGCATTTGATCTTTATTCGTCGATCGAAAGGGTCAGCCTATTAGCTCTACTGACTGTGTCATCCACTTACAGGCGATCCAACATGACAATAGAAGAAGAAATACTCTTATTCGAGGTGGCTTGGGGAAACATCAATACTCAGTTTGAAACCTGGATAGCGATAACCTTCGCTGTAATTATTGCGTCGTATGTCGCCGGCCATAAGCTGAAACCCACCCTTCAGATTTTGATAGCGGCTTTGTATCTTCTCGTGACGACTCTAGTGGTTTCGATAACACTCGGAACCGCTTCCTTTGTGACAGATGTTGCAGGAGCCAGCGCCTACGACACCGCGAACCTATACGACCTGATGATATCTCTGGTTCGAGGCGGGGTCTTCTTAGTGGGTACGATCGCGACCCTAATATTTATTTTCAAGGGCCATCGCGATGTCGAGGAAGACTCGTGATGCGTTTTCTTGGCAAGGAAGAAGACGTGCCGCTTTTGGGGGACGAGTTGTTCCAGGACTATGATCAGCTGTGGGAATGCAGGACCGCTTGGGACGAAAAAAATGGATGCATGGGCAAACACCGTCCAGCGGTCCTGGTTATCAGACCCTTTCAGCTACACGAGTAAGATGGACAATCGAGCGCATACTTTTCCCGCCTGGATACTTGTCGCGCATATGTACAATCATCAAACTCATCATAGAGGTCAGCTAACCACCGTGCTCAGCCAGATGGGATATGATTATGGCGCAACGGATCTGCCATTTATGCCGGAAGGCGAGCCTGGCATCTGATCACTGGGAAGTCGCGAACAAAGCACGCAACATGAAAGGTGGTGGTGTATGGATATAGCGATTAACAGATATTGCCCTCGTTCGGGAAAGCCAGTTAAAGAAGACTCTCTAACCCGGTACCGAGGCCACACGGTCGGCTTTTGTAATCCGGGCTGTCGAGATCAATTTGCAGAAAATCCTGTAAGCAGTCCAAAAGATACCCGCTACTTTGACGTGATTATTAAGGAGCGGGACCTTTAGTGTGTCATCAAGTAGATATCCTTGGGTGTCTGCATGACGACTTCGATTTGTGCGTTGGCTGCCGGGCAATGGCCGACTGAACTGCAACGCAGTAATCTCCCTAGAGTCTTCCTGCGTGACAGTTATCGGCTGTCTCTATCGGCTTATGCGTTCGTCGGTGACGTTAGGTGGCAATATTGGGTGATGATAATAGCCGAGACGTCAGTTGAACGTGCCGCGAATAGGGTAGTTGTTCTCGGGATTGCGTATCCAGTTTAGGCCGGAGACCAGTTCTGCAAGATTGGGCCTAACAAAGGGATTGTTGGAGATATCGACCACTTGCAGATTGCCGTCTTGGTTAACCACGAATAGGCCCGGCTCGGCAAAGTTGTGGTCCGTTTCTTTTTCCGATCGTGGGATCGAAATATAGAGCCCGAGTTCCTGCATCTGCTGCTGGCTTAATCCGTACGCAATCGGAAAGCTGATGTCTAACTTTTCAAGGTGACTTTCGACTTGCGCTTTGCTATCACCCGATACCGCGACGAGGTCAACGCCGTTGTCGCGGAGCGCCTGTACGTATTGCTCCAGCTCATTGAGATACTTGGTACACAATGGGCAGTGCCGGCCTCTGTAGACAACCACCATCTTCCAGTCGCAGCCTTCTGCTGTTGCTGAAAGTGATACCGTCTCATCCGACAACAGTGTGGCCTTTACTTCGGGAAAGGCACTGCCTGCATGTAATTTATTGGTGTGCATGGTGGCTCCTAAAAGTGTGTATTGATATGGTCTTCGAATCGCTTGAAATCATTTTCTGTATCGGCGTTTTTCATGACGTCGTAACAGGCGAAAGTTGGCATCGCCTGCATACCAAAGAATCGAAAATTCATGTGCATGGGAAACCAAAGATCATCTACCGTTTTGCCCTGAAACAGATATTCTTCGTCATCGTTGAACGCCTCTTCTGGTGCGTTGAAAGTCAGCGAGAGCATATATTTCTTACCTTTCAGAGTGCCACCGGCACCGTAATTCTTCTTCGGCTCGGAACCGGTGCGGCCATCTCCATCGCATAAACTGCCGTCCATGCCGGCGGTGTAGACCTCGTCCATATATTTTTTGAAGGTCCAGGGCACGCCCATCCAATTCACCGGGGACTGGAGCAAAACAACATCGGCCCACTTGTGGTTCTCTAATTCACTTTCCACATTCCAGTCGGCATCAACGTTGACGATTTGGGTGGCGTAACCCCTCTCAGCGAGCAGTGTCTTGGCCTTGTCCGTCATGGCGGCATTGAGCTTGCCTGCAGAAAAAGGGTATTGATGATGCGCGTTAATAATCAGGATGTTTTTCATAGACTCCACTTCGTGTTGTTCTTGGTTCAGATAAGCTGCTGACTGCAAGTGCTAGGTATACTATGGTAACCTTATATCTCTTTTCAATTAGTTTACTTTTAGTAACCTACTAATTCTCGGGGGGAGGGGGACTCTGTGGAGAGCGTTGTTAGAACGGATAGTCGAGGCCGCAAAACGGTGATCAATGCCTGTACGGAGCCCTGCGCGATTGAAAAGGGGATGCGTCTCATCGGCGGCAAGTGGACGGGATCGATCATTTACCACCTGAAGGACGAGCCTGTCCGGTTTAACGATTTGGGCCGGATGCTGGGAGGGGCCAGCAAAAAGATGATTGATCAACGCTTAAAGGAGTTAGAAGCCAACGGCATGGTATTGCGCAAGGTCATCGATGACCGACCGATAGCCGTTACCTACGAGTTAACCGACTTCGGACGCAGCGCATTGAACATCCTCGACGACCTCAGAGTGTGGTCGGAAAAGAATAATGTTTAGCACCGGTTTGCAGCTGTGTTTTGAACAGCTTATGGGCATTGTTTGTCAGTAACTAGTGGAATCCCGGGTAGAGGCCGCTTCTTCTCCTCAATAGGTAGGAGCGAGTTTGTAGCCAATCCGTAGTGAGCTATCCCCATAAATCTTGGCTTGGTGTGTGCTGTGAGGATTGAGCCAAATCCGCAATCTCTCGTAAAATTGGCCGGTAGAAGGTGTTGACGTAGTACGTATCTTGCTGGAATTGGGGAAGGGGTATGACGGTCGAAAACGAGCGCGATGTTGAAGGCATTCTAAAAGCGGGGCGTGTAGTCGCCCGGGTGCGAGACACCATGCTCGACGCCTTGGAACCCGGTATGACCACCGCAGAACTCGATGCCCTTGGAGCGGACTTGTTGGCGCGCTACGACGCCAGGTCGGCACCGCAGGTAACCTATAACTTTCCAGGAGCGACCTGCATCAGCGTAAATGAGGAAGCAGCCCACGGGATACCCGGCCAGCGCGCGATACAGCCAGGTGATGTGGTAAACGTGGACGTATCCGCTGAGGTAGATGGCTATTATGCAGATACCGGGGGAACCACGGTGGTCCCGCCGGTTTCAGCTCTGAAAGCGCGTTTGTGCCGCGCTACCCAGACCGCTTTACAGGAAGCACTGAATACCGCGCAAGCAGGCGCAGCCATCAACCGTATAGGGCTGGCCATTGCCCGCACGGCCAAATCCCATGGATTTAAAACTATTCGCAACCTTGCGGGGCATGGCATAGGGCGCAAACTGCATGAACAACCAGACGGGATTGTGAGCTACTGCAATCGGCGCGACACACGTCGCCTGCGCGAAGGGCAGGTCATCGCGATAGAACCCTTTCTTTCGACTAAATCAACCGAGGTGAGCGAGGCCGATGATGGGTGGACGCTTATCGGGCACCCTAAAAACCTCTCCGCGCAGTTTGAACATACGCTGATTGTCACGCGCGGAGCACCTATTGTCGCGACTCGCAGTGCTTCAGGATGGTAACAGCGCTCGATAGCGTGCGGCTTGAGCTCGACCTTTTGGCTTGTCGCGTAGGCTAGAGCTGTTCAGCAAGGTAGCTAGCTAACATACGCGAGAGCATCTCAAGCCGCCAGTTCGCCTCTTTTCTGGGGAGTACATAGCAGCGATCTACGGTAGAACACACGGTCTCCACCATACTCGTTGCTAAACGTGAATACTCAGTCGATTGGGAAGGATACTTCGTCTTGAGCATATGGCTGAGCCACTTTGAAGAGGCCCGGATCGATTGCCGTTCAATGGCGTTGAGCTGAGGCCAGACGCGCATAGCCTGTCGCAGTGGCACCAGGCCTGGGGTTTGCTTAGCCAGGGTAAAATAACAGTCGACCACGGCGTGTAGCGCAGAGAAGGGCGAGGACGCTTCCAAAAACGCTGACTCCGCGTCTGCCAGCCAGATCTTTTCACTTTCGATAAAGCGTACTGCAAGCGCAAGTAGAACATCCTGCTTGTTTCTGAAGTTGCGATAAACCGTGGGTGCGGTCACGCCGGCCGTTGTTGCCAAATCATTGGTATTGAAACCCGCAATGCCATGCTTTTGCAGTAATTCGGCTGCAGCATCGAGCAATCGATCATGTGCTGTGCTGGTTTTTTGTGATGTCACCATCGTGCGTTAGCGGGTTAACTAAATGTGCTTGCATTATACGTAGTAATTACTACACTTCAATAAGTAGTAAATACTACTATCAAGTAATCAGGGAGAAAAATATATGCCAAAACATCCAATCAGTGTGTTCATGCAGTACTTTCAGGCGTTTGAATGTGTAATCGCGGGTACCCAAACATGGAGTAGTCTCAATCAGTATTTTGCTAGCGATGCGATATATGAGGTCAAAGGCGTGCCCTTTGCCTGTCGTATCGTCTCACCTGAGGCGATAGTCCCGGCGATGCAGAAGTCGGTGGCGGGTTTTGATTCCAAAATGCACTCTCGTCTACTGGAAGTGACCTCGATTCACAGGATTAAAGCCAATCAATTACGGGTAGACCTGATCAGCGGGTATGGGCTTGGCCCCAACAACGTTGCGCTGGCGCCTGTCTCAATGCATGTCACCACCTCAGCCGAGCAGATCCAGACGCTGACCGATGATTATGATATGGCGCTGGTCGGTCCTGTTCTGACTAGAATTTCGGCAATCGTGCCTGAGGCCGATCCCACTTATATCTAAGCGTTGCCGCTATTATCGTGGTGATAGTGAACACAGCCTTAGGCTGCGCAATCGAACTCTGATGCTCCAGTGTCTGCCAGCCGTCCCGGTACTTTTCATCATCTGCCCGCAGGCATTGGTTTGTTGCTTGAGGTATAGTGGTATTAAGGCGCGCGTCATCTGGCTGGTTCTAAGACTGCGAGCCTTGGTATTCGGGGTAGGTCTAAGTGTTGCGAAATTCAGATATTTCCTATGGCACCATTGCAAAATGGCTGCATTGGTCAACGGCGTTACTGTTTCTCGCCGCGTATGCCAGTGTCTACTACCGCCAGTATCTAACCGATACCGACACTCCTGGTAACTGGAACGCCCTACAATTGCATTTGTCCTTTGGTGTAACGGTTGCCGTGGTGGTGGTCCTACGTATTATCTGGCGGCTGATGAATCGGCCGCCCAGCCTCGAGCCAGGCACGCGCTTAGAGCATCTTGCCGCGCATGCAGGCCACTATGCGCTATATGCAGTCATGATCATCATGCCATTAACTGGCTATCTGGGGACAGGTGCGGCGACCGACTATTTCTTCTTATTTGAGATTCCCAAGTTTGAAGATACGCAACTCTTCACCTTACTTGTCTCCAACGGACTGGGCTTAACGTTTGAGGAGTTTGAGGCGCCAATAGACACAATCCACAAGTCCATCATGGGGGAGTGGGTGGTCTGGCTGTTGATTCTGGGGCATGCGCTGGCGGCGCTGTATCATCACTATGTCAAACAAGATGACACCTTGAGGAAGATGACCACTAAGGCGTCTTAGACTCGATTGCCTGAAGAAGCACTAGCCGCTGCTTTGTTGAGTGGACTCGGCGTATGGTTTGGAATCGACGGGTGCGCTCTGCGAGGCGATTCCAGCTCGTTGTTGCAAGACTTGATAGTTGCGCGCATATGCGGTGGGTTTGACGTGCCTCAACCACTGCTTAAGCCTTTCGAGTTGGCCTACATTCAGATCAATATCGTCGAGTAATTCATCAATGGGACGTATCGAAAACGGTACCAGATACGTCCCATGAAAATAGTTACCGTCCATGCGATTTTTATGGAAGGCGAGCCTGTCTTCAATGCGCGTTTGCATGTCTCCTTTAGCGGGGAGATTGATGCCACCTCTTAGATACTCGGCTAGCCACATTGCGCTGGCCTCGCAAATCAGCGGACACATCAGCGAGGAGTTATAGCCGATAAACGCGAGCCCCGGAATATCGACGGGCAAGATTCCTCGATAGAGCATAAAATCTTCGTCGTCATTAAGCAGCCGGTTCATCATTTTTGGTGGCAGTATAGGTACGGTTTGCCTAAATCCGGTACCAGCGATGATCAGGTCAGTATCTACAGTGTCGCCGTTGGTGAGCAGAGCCTTTCCTGGCGTCAGCTGTTCGATTGTCGTATCACGTGCTACTTGAATTTGCCCATTGGCGACCGCTTCGAAAAAACCATTTGTCGCCAGGCTGACAGAGGTTCTAGCGACGGTTTCAAGTGGTTGGTTTGGATGCAGGCCACGTGCGCGCAACTTGAACTGTAATTCTATGATCTTTTGTAGGCCGGCCAGCAGTAGATTACGCAGTGGTTTTCCAAAACCATGTATAAACCGGTCGAAACCTTTCAGCGTTGCCCAAGGAAACAGGCCCTCACCTAATCTTGTGATAAAGAGATGTTTGAAATTGACGACGCCTGCCACTTTCCTCGGTATTTTCCAAATTACATGTCGAGTCACGATGGTGGTGCGTTCGCTTACTTGGGAGACAGCACATGCCGCATCACACGATGATTTGCCGTAGCCCAGTACGAGCGCGTTTTTACTTCGAGCCACCTCCAAGTCAGTGAGTTCACTGGTATGCAGCAGTGTGCCACCGGCCTTTAACCAGTTCTCAATCCCCGGTAAGGCCGGTACGTTGGGTTGCGAGAAAATGCCGTTGGCGACCACCAAAAAATCGAACCCCTCGTGCTCCTGCCTCTGCTCGCTGGGGGAAGTCGGTGAGGTGGTATGCAGTGTCCACGTGCAAAGCTCCTCGTTGTAAGTGACTCGCTCGACTCGGGTTTCCAGATGAATGAGGTGATCGAGTCCAAATTGCGTTACACAAGATTGAATATAGGACTGCATTTGTTCGCCGGAGGGCCACTCGGGGTAGCTGTTGGGCAATGGAATCTCAGAGAAATGATAGGTATCCCCAGGATTCTGGGTACACAGCCCAGGATACCGGCGTGACGAGGCCCATACCCCTCCAACCTCTGATTCCGATTCAAAAACCATGACCTGATGATTGAGGGCAGAGAGCGCACGCGCCGTCGCGATGCCGGCGAAGCCAGCGCCGAGTATGGCGATTTTCATTGGCGACTGCCCCCTTTGGAGGCTTCGGTAAACCAGGCGGATAGGGATGCGCAGGATGACATGTACTGATTAGGCCCAAAAGCGCTTATCGAGGCTAATACCCTACTCTCGACCCCGCTACGGTTATACCATCGCAAAGCCGGACAGCCCGAGTATCTGCTTGCCGGGCAGCAGATAGTCCTCAGACTAAAGCCGCGGGACCCGCTGCTTTCGGTGTGAGCGGGACACATAAAAATTGCACAAGCCAATAAAATCAAGCCATAGCGCCTGCAGCTATTTCACTACCGTTCAGTGGATATGTAATAGCGGGTCAGCTCTCACCGGGCGGAGAAGATAAGATAGATTGAAATATAATTAAAAATCGATAGATAATCAATCTAGAAGTGAGAGCGACCCGTATCTCAGACTTCCCACTGGCTCGTTGTTATCGATGCGTCTCATTGCACTCTGAACCCGGTAGCGATTCTGATTCGTCAGTCCGTCGTGATGTAATCTGCAGATCTTGCTAGTAACTCTTTGACCTATAAAGCGCTGTGCGCTCACAACCCAGTCTTATGCATGCGCTTGTCCAAGACGTCGCTTTCAATACGCGTTATAACAGGGACAGTGCGGCGTAAAGGCGATAGTGATGAAACGACTGTTACTCTTGGGCGCTACCGGCCGCGTGGGCGGGGCGACACTGGCACAGCTACGCAGCGCCGATGAAAGCTGCCAAATCAGGATCCTTTCAAGGCAGTCTGGTCCAACCGGAACGGCTGAGTCGATTGAGGTGGTGACGGGCGCGATGACTGATAGGGCGACTCTCGACAAAGCGCTCGATGGAATTAGCAGCATGCTGTTGGTGTCGGCCGACCATCCTGCGATGGCTGAGCACGAGATAGCAGTCGTGCGTTCTGCAGCCGAGCGCGGCGGTATTCGAGTCGTGAAGATTTCTGCGATGACGGCTGGTCTGGAGACACGACGCACCTTTGGTATTGCGCACGGTGCTGTGGAAGATAACCTGCGCGATAGCGACTTGCCATTTGTGATTTTACGCCCCACGTTTTTCTTTCAATCTTTGGCTTTGTTTGCAGATCCGATCAAAAAGGGCTTTCTACCTGCAGCCACCGGCGAGGGTGCAATCGGCTTTGTGGATATGAACGACGTGGCGAGCGCGGCTGCCAGATCGCTGCTGGATAGTCAGTGGGATGGTAAAACCTTTACCTTAACCGGCCCCGAAAGTCTCAGCATGGCTGAAGTGGCGAGCAGAATCGGTGAACAGACCTCCAGGCGCATCAGGCATGTGCGACCGCCCGCGCCACTCATGAGATTGCTGCTTCGGGTGGCGGGCGGACTGGATCCGTGGCTGGCTGGTCAGGTTGTAGACTTGATGCGTTGCTGTGCTGAAGGCGCCGAAGACCTGGTGACCGACGATGTCCAGACACTGACCGGGGTTAAGCCGCTAGCACTCGCAGAGTATCTGTCGGCGAACGCAGGCCTGTTCAGCAATTAGAGATTATCGCGGTAATCCTCTTCGACGATCTCGTCGATCATCGACACCATCTCTGCATCACCGCCGGCCTCTCGGGCGGTAGTGGCGCCGAAGCGAAACTTTACGCCAGTTTGCTGTGACTCAGGTGACCACAGTTCACTGCGAATCAGCGCTTTACCGCAATGCAAAAAGCACTGGCGAATCCTTACCTCTAGTGCGAGCGCCGCTGTTTTACCGCGTGTGTCTTCGCCAATGCGCGCCAGTAATTCCGGTTCGGTGGTGATCCGCGCCGTGCCGTGCACGCGGTAGCTTTCAAGCACGCCCGGGATGATAAACAGCAGCGCAATATTGGGATTCACCAGAATGTTCTGCAAACTAAACGCCAGCTTATTGCCAGGTCGTTCGGGAATGTAAAGCGTCTGTGAGTTTTCGATGGTGACAAAACCGGGGTGATCACCGCGCGGGGATACGTCTGGAAAACCCTCCTTGTCCGATGTGGAGAGAAATGCGATGGGAGACATGCGAATAAACCGCTCGCCTTCGTCATCTAGCGCGTTAAGGACTTTTTTGGTCACCAGTGGATGGGCGTCTCCCAGCAGCGCACGTAGTTTGCTGTTCTCTGTGATGATGTCGTTGTCACTCATGGTGGCGTTGTCCTCAGATTTTAGCGCGATAGCTTAGGGTAATTGCTTAGCGTGATGATTTAGGTCGATAGCTTAGCGCGATAGTTTAGAGCAAAGGTTTAAAACGAGGGTCTAGGGCGCGGATCAAGTAGCGCCTCGCAAGTCGCTGCAATCGCTAACAGGGCGTCGTCGGCTTGCCTTGGTGCAACTAACTGCAATCCAACAGGTAGACCCTCCACCAGACCGCAGGGCAGCGAAATGGCCGGTTGTCCGGCCATACTGTCTGGGCGGGTGGTCGCGGTGTAGGCGACAAATGTGGGTAGCTCTACCCCTTGGTATTCGAAACTGTCTGCTACCCCAACAGGCGGTGGTGGGAAAAGGCTGGTGGGATACAGAAGCACGTCGACCGCGTTCTGCTCGAAGGCCTCATCGAAACACGCTCTTAGGTGTGGCAGCTCTTTGGTGATCGCGGTTTCGTACATCTCGTCGGTGACGGCCTCCGGGCCGAGCTGGGACGCGAGTAGGGCAGCGACATCGGGGCTTTTAACGGTACTGACGAATTCGTCAAACGGCATCTGCAGCTTCGAGCGTACCAGTTCACTGAGACTTTTGTGTGTTTCGTAGCTGACGATGGGAAAGCCACAGGCAGCGTCTGCGGCAATCGCGGCGCTGAGATCCACGTTCAGGCAGCGATAGCCGGCATCGGTCAGCGTCGCTATCGCGGCTTTAAACGCCTCGGCAACACCTGAGTAAACAGGCACGCCAAAACTGTCTGGTGCGACCACGCCAATCACCGGTTTGCTGATCCGGTTTACGCCTGGCTGGGGTTGGCGCTCGAGCATGACACTATCGGCCAATTGGATATCAGCAACGCTGCGCGCGAGGATGCCGAGCGTATCGCGAGAAGAGGATAACTCGACGATGCCGCCGGAAGGATAGCGACCGGTGGTGGGACGAAAACCGAAAACGCCACAATGGGCCGCGGGTATTCGGCAGGAACCGCCAGTATCTGTGCCGATGCCAATGGCAGCGGCGCCCGTTGCCACTGTGATCGCTGCGCCGGCTGAGCTGCCGCCGGCGAGGTAGTGTGTATCAAATGGGTTCAGGCCGGGGCCAGTGAAAGTGTTGTTACCGGTGATACCAAACGCGAGCTCGTGCAGGTTAGTTTTTCCAATAAACCCCGCGCCGGCCGCGCGCAGACGTGATATGGCCGAGTTCTCCTCTAACTGCAATTCTGCGAAAGCGGGTGTTGCTGCCGTAACCGCGGAATCGGCTAGGGCGATGTTGTCCTTCACCGAGACAGGTACACCTGCAAGCGGGCCGCTCGCGCCTGAATTGTGCGTTTCCATGCGCGCGTAGGCATTACAGCTATTAGCGCGTTCGATAGCGGGTTGAATAAGGGCTCGATACGCAGCTTCAGTGGTGTCACCGCTTCGCATCGCGGCAGCAATTTGGGTAGCTGTTGATTGGCAATCCAGTACGGTCATGTGTAGGAGTGTAGACTCTTGTGTAGCCTGTTAACGATAGTGCAGGCCTCATCCATCATCGTTTCAATCGCTTTCGCGGCAGGCTCTATGTCTTTCACAAGCCCCACGCCCTGACCCGCCAATAACGGCATCTGCTCCAGATCCCCGCTTGCGCCGCGCACAGGCACCAGGTTGCTAAATTTATGCAGAGGGAAGGTATTGCCCAGGATATCCATGGAGCCGATAACCTCTTGTTCTGACGGCTTGCTAGGCGCCTGCTCCTGTTTATCCTGCCACTGGCTGACAATCTCGTTGCGAAGCACGCGCATGGGATTAAAACCTTCCACGTCCCGGCCAAAGATAGAGGACAGGGCAGTATCTGCGCCGACGGCAGCGGTCAGGCGCTGTTTGTAGGCATCGGCAATATCCGATTCCTCGGTGGCGGCCATGCGCGTACCTACCCAAACGCCATCTGCACCCAGGGCGAGGGCAGCGGCAACCCCGCGGCCATCGGCGATGCCTCCGGCCGCCAGTATCAAGGTATCGCTGAGCTCTTGCGCGACTTCGGGAACCAACACCGACAGCGGTAGTGTGCCGAGGTTGTGACCACCGGCCTCGGTGCCCTGCAACACCAGCAGATCAATATTGTCTTCGACAGCGAGGCGCGCGGCTTCTAAAGAACCGACCTGCTCCCAAACGTGAATCCCTGCTCGCTGCAGCCGTTCTATCCAGGCCTTTGGAGGATGACCCCAATGGAAGGACACCACGGGCGGCTTGCAGCGCTCGCAGGCGTCGATGTGGGACTCATCGGTGAATATCGTAATGAAGTTAATATTGAAAGGGTTGTCTGATGCCGCCCTCATCGTCTCAACCACGGACACGATGTAGTCAGCGGGGAACATGCCCATACCGACGGCGCCGACACCGCCTGCTGCGTTGACCGCCAAGGCAAGGTTCGGTGTCATGCCCGCGAAGGCCAGGCCTGCGCAAGCGAAGGGGTGGCGCACCTTATAGGCTTCGGTAAACCGGGTCGATAGCGATGCGCCGGATGACATGTACTGCCTCGACTTAAAAGCGCTTATCGAGGCTGATACCCCATTCCCGACCACGAGCCGGTGATACCATCGCAAAGCCGGCAGGTTCGAGTATCTGCTCGCCGTGCAACAGGTAATCCTCATCGGCCAGGTTTTTACCAAAGACCCTGGCGCTCCAGCCATTGACGTCATTGACCAAGGCAATGCTGGCGTTGTAGAGGTCGTAGCTATCCTGGCCGACGAAATTTTCCGCGTCGAAGAAGTAGTCTGAACGATAGCTCCAGTCGACCCTTGGCGTCAGTGTGTAGCCATCACCCAGTGCGAAGTCGTAAGACACTGAACCGTTGAGCGTCCACTCGGGTGTGCCTGGGAATTCGTTGTCCTCGGTGATCGTCGGGCTGACACGATCATCCAACTCCGTGTATTCCGCGTCGATGTAACCGGCACCAAAATGTACGGTCATCCCCTCTGTGGGCAGAACGGTAACCTCGAGTTCAAAACCTTTTATCTCAGCTTCCGCTGCGTTTTGCGTGGTCGGCGCTACTCCCACAGGTACAGTCACCTGCAGGTCATCGTACCAGTTGAAGTAGGCCGCACCATTCAGGCGCAAACGGTTGTCCCACAGATCGAGCTTGAAGCCTGCCTCGACCGAGTCCAGCGTCTCGGGTTCGAATGAGGGGGGCTCCGGCAGGGCAGGGAAGATGCGCTGGGTAAAGCCGCCGCTCTTGAACCCCTTGGAGTAACCGGCATACACCATGCTGTTGTCGGTAATCTGGTAGGAGATATCGAACCGAGGCGTGTACTCGCTGGTGGTGGTTGACTGTTGCTCAGACGTGGTCAGCGGTTCTCCCGGTGTGAAATTCAGGAACGGCGGAAAGAACGGCACGTTGTAGGTGCTGATGATGAACTGATTCGGCGTGAAGCGCTTCTTCTCTTCCGTATAGCGAATGCCGGCAGTGACGGCCCATTTGTCGGTGAGGTCATAGGTGGCCTGACCGAAGGCGGCGATGGAGGTGTTGCGAATATCGCCACCGCTTAAGAACCGGACATAACCGAAATCCACCGTGTTCGGGTTTTCCCCGTCTTCCTCGAACCAGAAGCCACCTATGATGTAGTTCAAGCGGCCGTCGAAGGCATTACCAATCAACTGCAGTTCTTCGCTCCACTGGTGGTATTCGAAAATATCCTCAGTGGCGTTAATATCCAGCGGTGAACCATCGCCCTCGCGGGAAAACTCGCTATCCAGATCGCGGTAGGCGGTGACTGATTTGATCGTGAGTGCACTGTTGATTTCGTAACTGGCGGTTATCGCCGCGCCCCACACGTCCAGGTTGGAATACACAGGGTAGCCGCCATCGGTGGAGGAGGAATTGGCATCTGTCTCCCACTGCGAGTTGTAACAGGCGGTGCCGCCCACGATCGCGCCTTCAGGATCCAGACAGCCATTGGGAAACGGCGCCAGCGCCGGGTTGATCTGAGGCGCGACAATAATATTGTGGGCCGCGGGGAAGGAGGCATCTGCCACGGCAGTGATGAGGTTAAGGGGTACGCCGTTTTCGCGGGAACGCGTGTAGTCGGCGTTGAAAAAGAACTCCAACCGATCAGTAGGTGACCACAGGGCGGATAGACGCCCGCTGAAGTTGTCCTTGTCGCCCAGTTCCTTACCATCGGTGGTGCGCTTCACGTAGCCATCGCGCTCCTGGTACTGCAGGCTGAGCTTGGTGAGAAAGTTGTCTGCCAAAGGCACATCTACCGAGGCCCCGCCCAGGTACCAGCTGTCGCTGCCCGCGGTGCCGTAGATGCGAGCACCGAACTCCTCTGCGGGACGCACGGTGGTAATGTTGATGGCACCGCCCACGGAGTTGCGCCCAAACAGGGTGCCCTGTGGCCCGCGCAACACCTCCACACGCTGTACATCAACCAGGTCGAGCAGCCCGCCAACAGAGCGCGACAGATAGACGTCATCGACGTAGATGCCGACGCCAGGATCAGTATTCATGGTGAAATCGGTTTGCCCGACGCCGCGCAGGAAGACAGATACGGTCTGGCTGCTGCCCGAGAATGCGGACGAGCTGTTGATCGTCAACGCGGGCGTAAAGTCCGCCACACCCTCCAGCGAATAAATCTGCCGTGCTTCCAGTCCTTCCTGCGAGAATGCGGTAATCGACACCGGAGTCTCCTGCAGACTCTCACTGACCCGCCTCGCCGTGACGGTAATCTCCTCAATGGCAAACGATTCCCCCTGCTGAGCCACACTGGTGACGGGCGGTGCAGCGATCGCCGCCGCTACCAACAGCTTTGCTGACCATCTGATATTTCGATTTTGCATAACGTTTTCCCTTGGCACTGTTTTTGCGTTCATTATGACAAACCAAAGTTGCGGGACCCTTTGCTGTCGGTGTAAGCGGCGCACATAAAGATTGCACAAGCCAACAAAAGTATTTTAAGCTTGAAATAAAGGAGCATTACTATGAAGCTTCCTCAACGAGAAGGTTATCCTGAAGTTTCGGCGTTTACTTGGTTGCCAACGCACAATTTCGCCGCCGACAGAGAGCCTGACACCATATTACCCTGCCCTCAAGAGGTTCACAGTCTTGCCGCAATACGTGCAGAAGATCGCTTGCACACCTGGCATCAAGCACTGTGTGAGACCTTCACTGAGCTGTTACCTGAGATGGCGTACGACGATAGCTGTAATGGCTTGATCGAAACGGTCAACTACGCAGACCTCCGTATTTCAAGGATCACGGCGGATGCTCAACGTGTACATCGAGGGGATCAGCAGATCCGACGCGCTGGCAGTGACATGATTAAATTCAATGTGCACATAGGGGGCACCGGGCGAGTTCTGCACCAGTCTGGTACAACCGAACTGGCGGTGGGAGACTGCATGTTAGTCGATCCCAATCAGCCCTATGTGCTCGAGTTTAACAGTGCGTTCCGGCAGCTGTGTGTCCAGATACCCGCCTGGTCCCTGCGAGAACGGCTTGAGATGCCGCTTGAAACGGCACTGGGTAAGCGTCTGAGTCTGGTAGATAGATCCGGTAGTGTTTTGCGATCCGCGCTGGAGCTTATGTTGGAAAAAGCGGCAGAAACGACGCGGACCAACAGCTCCTATTCCGAGCTATTTCTTCAGGTTTTGAGTCACACTCTGGCTGAATCTCTAAGGCCAGAGCAATCGACTGCCTGTCGCGCGCCTGCGATGCACAGGCTGATTGTCGATTTGCGACATTACCTGGGGTGCAATTTCAGGAACTATGATATTGGTCCCGCCCAAGCTGCTAGCCATTTGGGTTGTTCGGTGCGCAACGTTCACAAGATCTGTCACAGTGAGGGCACTACTTTCGGCAAGCTGGTACTCGATGCGCGTCTCACGGCGGTCGCTCGCGCGCTGGCCAGTAGTGGTAATGCTCGGATCAGTGAATTGGCGTTCAGCTCGGGTTTTAACGATATCTCGCACTTCAATAAGGTCTTCCGGCGACGATACGGCGTATCGCCCACCGAGTTCCGCCGACAGCGAAGTTGATTGGCAGAGGCCCCAGATCCTGCTTACGGTAGCGCCGGATCCGTTTTTAAAACCTGTGCTCGGTTAATTACGTACGCGCGTATGTTCTCCACGTCCACTTCGGTGAGTTCTCCCGCAAAGTTAGGCATGCCGTTGGTCTCGGCTATGCCGCCCAGCACGAACAGAGCGAAAGCATCAGCGTTACCCAGAACGGGTGATGTTCTTAGATTAGGCACGCCACCGTTATTAACAGCTCCGTCACCATGACACATCCAGCAAGCCTCGTGGTACGTCACGCGTCCTTTCGCGATCGTCAGTGCATCGGCCGTACTCGCCGGTGGTTCGAGTATAGGCACGGGCTTTTCTACTATCGGTAATACAGCCTCGCCTCCCAGCTTGAAGCTGACGATACGATTCACCAGAGGGGGTACGCCAGATTTCATCGGTTCCCCCAAGTTGAGCGGCATGATGCCACCCCAACCAACCGCTATGGCAACATACTGTTCATCATCAATCGCGTATGTGATTGGCGACGCCACAATGCCGGAGGACAAGTATTGCTCCCATACTTTCTCGCCATTGTCGGCGCGGTAAGCGGCAAAGTAACCCTCGCCGTTGCCGTGAAATACAAGATTGCCAGAAGTTGTAAGCGTGCCTCCATTCCACGGCACTCCCATGGGCACTGACCACGCTTCCTGCTGCTTCACCGGATCCCAGGCCAACAGTTTGCCTTTCAACATAGTTCGGATTTGCGCGCGGATCTGCGGATCTTCTGGCATGGGGAACTGGCTTGGATCTTCTCCGGTATTCCATCCTGAAGGATTGAATCTAAAATTCTGCGGAGAGAGCGCAACATAGGAATAAGGCATATCCATGGCAGAGAAGTACACCAGGCTCGTATGGCTGTTGTAACTCATGGGCTGCCAGTTGTGGCCACCGCCGGGGGAGGGCATGCCCAAGAATGCTTCGCCCGTTAGCGAGTACTTGGCTTCTGCTACGATATCGGGTCGGCCTGTTTTCGGATCTAAGCCGCGAGACCAGTTCACAGGCACGAAGTTTTGACCTGAGATAAACTCGCCAGTCTCGCGATCGAGAACGTAAAAGTAGCCGTTTTTCGGCGCCTGCATGATGACCTTGCGAGTGGCGCCCTCGATGTCGATATCCGCCAGGATCATATGCTGAGTGGCGGTATAGTCCCATTGATCACCGGGCGTTGTCTGAAAATGCCAGACGTACTCGCCTGTCTTGGGCCGCAGGGCAACGATCGATGAGATGAATAGATTGTCACCGCCTTGCGGACTGCGCACAGCCTGGTTCCAGGGCGAACCATTGCCTACGCCCACGTAGAGTAAGTCCAAGTCGGCGTCATAGGCCATGGAATCCCAGGCCGTGCCACCGCCACCATATTGCCACCATTGCCCCGTCCAGGTCTCTGCAGCCTTGGCCATGGCGGCGTTTTCGAAACCGTCTTCAGGATTGCCGGGCACGGTAAAAAAGCGCCATACCTGTTCCCCCGTGTCGATATCGTAGGCCGATACATACCCCCTTACGCCGTACTCGGAGCCGCCATTGCCGATCACTACGTATTCGCCAACGATGCGCGGTGCGCCGGTAATCGTATAGCTCTTAGTTTGGTCTACCGTCAGCGTCGACCACAGCAGCTCGCCCGACCGTTTATCGAGGGCGATCAGACGCCCATCGAGTGTTGCCGAAATCACTTTGCCGTCTGAGACCGCAACGCCACGGTTTACCATGTCGCAGCACGCCTTTCGTGCCGTCGCGCCCGGCACCTCTGGATCGTAGTGCCAAAGCGTGTCGCCGTTGCGAGCATCAATGGCCATAACGACGCTCCAGGGGCCGGTGACGTACATGATGCCATCTACCACGATAGGCGTGGCTTCAACGCCACGCAGGCTCCTGGAGGGAATATCGGTAAACCAGGCTACGGCAAGTTCGCTAACGGTATCCGTGTTGATGTCGGCCAGATCGCTGTGCCTACTTTCACCTGCTGTTAAGCCGTGCATGGGCCAGTCCATATTGGCAGAAGCCTTTGCAATGGTGACCGACGTTGGGGAGGGATCGGGTGCTTGTCGGCGCTCACACGCCGTTATTGTCGTCGTGATGAATAGTATCGCGGTGATGAGTAGTACTGCGAGTACGGGGTGGCTGCCCCGGAGGCCCGACCGCTTATTCATAATGCGTTGATTCATTTTTCGAAAAGGCACTGTGAGTGCGCTCCGGTAATTCTAGTCCTTTGTCTTGCCTCGGCCGATGCGTTGACGACGGTTTGATGCACATGAGTCAACATTGAAACGCTCCTGCGTTGGCCCGGATGAAAACATTGCAATCACCCGCGCAACTGTTGAATACTGACGATGCATAGTCACCCTAGAACGCATGAGAGCTACACTATGAGATCTTCAGGGCAAGCAGCCTATCTCGAGCCTTCCGAGCTTGCTTGGTTGCCAACGCACAATGTTATCGCCGAGAAGGAAAACGAAGCGGTCTCGCCCACGCCGCAAGAGGTTCACAGCCTGTCGAATTTTGATCCAGCGGAGCGACTGGATGCCTGGAAAGACGCACTGTGTGAGACCTTCACAGAACTACTGCCTGAGACAGTGTACGACGACCCCTTCAGCGGCCTGATCGAGACGGTTGACTGCGCCGGTATTCGCATTTCCCGCATCACCGCCGATGCACAGCGCGTGCATCGTGGCAATCAGGAGATCGAGCGAGCGCGCAGCGATTTGATCTATTTGAATGTCCATGTAGGAGGCTCTGGGCGGGTATTGCACCAATTTGGAACAACCGAGCTCAGCGTCGGCGATTGTGTGCTGGTTGATCCCAGTCAGCCTTACGTACTTGAATTTGGCAGTTCATTTCGGCAACTGTGTGTGCAGCTTCCCGCCTGGTCGTTGCGAGAGCGTATTCAGGTTCCGCTGGAGCTGGCTCTGGGTAAGCGCTTGAGTCTGGTGAATCGCAGTGGAAAAGTTCTGCGATCCGCATTAGAGCTGATGCTGACGGAAGCGTCCACCGATGTGCAGACGAATACAGCGCATGCGGATTTGTTCATGCATGTGCTCAATCACAGTATTATCGAGGCGCTGCGGCCGAGCACACCGGACAGCGAGCAAAATCGCGCGAGTAGCCAGCTGATTGCCCGCCTGCGTCAATATTTGGCGAGTGAATTCAGGAACGATGACATTAGCCCGGCCAGCGCGGCTGATCGCTTGGGTTGTTCAGTCAGAAATATCCATAAGATTTGCCGCAACGAGGGTACGACCTTTGGAAAACTGTTGCTGGATGCGCGCTTGTCTGCGGTCGCGCGAATACTCGCCAGTGGTCAGAGAACAAAAATCAGCGAGCTGGCGTTTGACTGCGGTTTTAATGATATTTCGCATTTCAACAAGGTCTTTCGTGCGCGATTCGGTGAATCTCCAACCGCTTTCCGTAGTCGTCGAAACTAGCCTAGCCGCAGCGCTTTCAATCGCCTGGCTGCCACTGAAAGGCCTGCATAGGTTCGTCTAGCTCAGTCTTGGCCATCGCATTTGTGAAGTTCGAGATCAGCTTCGACGCCAGACCGCACAATACTTCCAGTGCCTGAGTCTTGCTGTAGCCGGCTTCGAGAAACTTCAGCATCTGCGCCTCGTTGATGTGGCCGCGATTGTCCAGCAGTGCGATTACGAACTGCTGCAAAGCGCGTAGCTTAGGATCTTCCAGTTCGTTGTTATCGCGTAGATCGCAGATCACTCCCTCGGGCATCTCTTCCATACTCATACCCATGCTGTGCCCGGCGGTGCAGTAGTGACAGCGGTTGTGAACGTTCGCCGTCATGAACACCACCTGTGCTTCTAGGCGAGTGAAGGAACTCTGATTGAAGAAGAGATCGAAAGTCGTCAGATAGGCGTCATAGGTGATGGGTGCGCCCGCGAGAACTCGGTGCAGGTTCGGCAACATGCCGAACTGAGCGCGCGATTTCTCCATCAAAGGTTTTGACGCATAGGGCGCGTCGTCTTCGCTAAAATAGATGAATTCAGCCACGGCAATACCTTTAGGAACGGATGAAAAGAGCACCAGTTTAAGTGGCCTCCCTGTTTTTGGCTTGGTGGCTTGTACATTAAAGCTTGTCCGATTGTGCACTTCGTCCTGATCCAGGACAGCAATTTATGCTGTGTCGAGCGCTACACACTATCTTTACTGCCCGATAATCGCTCTTCCCGGCTCTGTTGAAACCCCGTAGGCTTCAAAGCACGATCTGAAAGGTATGGTCAGCTATCGGCTGACACTGTATCACCAACTCAATGTTACAGGTCGCGGTTGGAATCTAGTTGGGATCTCGCTCATGAGTGAAAGGCGTCAATATTGTCGCAACTGTGGAGCCCTGTTAACCGGTGAGTACTGCAGTCAATGCGGCCAATACGAAGGTCAGCAAGATCTTACCTTCATAGGTTTAATTGGCGAGATAGCGGATGAGCTGTTTAAGCAATACGCGGGCTAGTCGCTTAAGCGTTATTGATTAAGACCGGATAGCGCTCTGAATCGAGAGGTCCACCCTGGGTTAGCTCCTCACATACCAGCGGCTGGCTCAGTCCGGGGCGATAGTCGTACACCACATCATCGCCGACGTAGCGCACTGTGTAGCCGCGGCGGCGCCGGTTTTGCAGGGCGTTCCCGCCCGCACCGTGCACCGTCATCGCATGGAATAGGTAAACATCGCCAGGCTCCAGATCCCAAGAAATGATGTCGTAACTATCGCGATGGGCTTCGATATCCGGGATGTCTTCGAAGTCGGGATTACGCTCATACTGATTGATGCTCTGGGTTTTGCCAAAGGTCTCGGGCTGAAACCAGCGTCCCCAGCGGTGTGAGCCGCGCACAAACTCCAGGCGGCCGTTTTCACTGGTGGTTTTGTCCAGCGCAATCCATAGCGATAGCACCTGCCAGCCCTTGATGGGCCAGTAGGGCTGATCGTTGTGCCAGCGCGTGCGCTGTCCCATGGCCGCTTCTTTGACGAACAGTTGATCGTACAGCAAATTAATCTTCTGGCTGCCGAAGAACGCCTGTGCGATGGCGGGCATCCCAGATTCCAGGCAAATCTCGCGGAAGACGGGATGGGTTTCCCACAGGCGCATATTGCCGTGGAAACGCCCCTCCTCAGACTCGTAGCCGTGGTAGAAGGGGCCGGGCTCGCGAATATCATCTTCTATCGCAGCGGCCAGTTTATCCAACTGCTCCGGACTGATGACGCCCCGCAGGGGCACCGCGCCGTCGTCGTTGTAGTCATCTATCTCTGCTTGAGAAACGGAGTAGCTCATAGTGTCACCTAGCGTCGTTATTATGAGATTTCGCGCTACGGGTCAGCATGTGTAATTTATTCTATGTGCCGCCGTATCCGACGGCGTTGAAGCATTTCGCGTTTGCCGTAGCTAAGCTTTTCCAAAGCATAGCTCGCTTTGTTGCCGGGTGACAGTGTTTGTCACCATTGCCGCTTCCCGGCGGTAACGGACACCAGAACGCATTACTGATCCACCTTTGCACTGTCTTGTCGCAGCGAGTCGGGATGCTCTGCGTCCTGCTGGCACCTGACAACGGTCAAACGGTTGCGCCTGCAATGCGCACATCTCTATCACTGAAAGTGTTCAGATGAGGCATTGTTGACCTAGCTGCCGCCATGTTTACCCGGGCTCCAGCCTTTTCCGCTGATGAGGGTTTCTGCCACACCCGTTGGATAGTCTTCCAGATCTGTCGCCATGGTGTCATTCCAGCGATTCAAGTACCCAAACAGCGCGATGCTGGCGACGATCTCCACAATTTGATCGTCATCGAAATGCGCCTTGAGCTGATCGAAGTCGGCCTCGCTGGCTTCGTTGGGAACGATGGAGCCTTTAAAGGCCACGTTAAGTGCCGCGCGTTCAGCCTCTGAAAACAAGGGACTGCTTTGATACTCCCAAACGGCTGCAATTTTGTCGGCAGAGGCCTCATAGATGCTCGCCAGGTTCGCCATATGGGCCTGACAATACTGGCAACCCGCCGCCTGGCTGGCAATTAGACTCACCAACATCTTTAGCTCCTCAGATACCGTACCCTCATACAAAATAGCCTGATTGAGTGCCATAAACGCGCGCGCGATATTGGGGCGCCGCTGCATGGTGAGAATGCTATTGGGAACGAAACCGCGTGTGTTTTGATAGTGTTCGAAGCGCTCAACCAGATCGGCGTGCGTATCTCGGGGTAGGGGCGAGAGATGGGCCATTTTGGACTCCTCAGTGTTAGCGCAGCCCGCTTCTCACCTCGCTGGGGCTTTTACCAAAGTGCTTCTTAAAGGCTCGAGAAAAGTGGGCCGCGCTGTTAAAACCGGTGTTATACGCAATTGTCTCGATATTGTGCGCCTTGTAATCGCTACTCGCGAGCATTTCGTGGGCTTTGTCCATGCGCCGCGTGAGTATCAGGCTGTGTATGGTTTGATCTTCCTCTTCGAACAGCTTATGCAAGTATCGGGTCGAAATACGTTGCGACTCGGCGATTTGCGTATTGGATAAATCCGGGTTGCACAGATTGTTATCAATATATTGTCGCACCCGGCGCTTGATGGCTTCACGGGCCAGTGACTGGCCTTCCCGCTGTTCCAGCATTACGGAGGAGCTAAAGGCCATGGCAATCATATTCACCAGGTTTTCCGATAGTTCGTCCGGGGTATCGGCCACGCTGGACATTTCACCGGCGATAGAAAACATGAAATTGGACAGAATAGCGCCAAGACCTGCTCTGCCGCTAATCGGTACGGCGGTGAACTTTTCAGGTTCGATTAAATGACGACCTAACACGGATTTTGGCATTTGCACGACAAGCTGGTGAAAACGCTCGCTAAAGCCGAGTGTGTAAGGTCGGGTGCTGTCGTACATAGCGAAGTCACCCGGTTGCAGCAGCGCTTCGCGGCCATCTTGCCTAACCCGGCCTTCGCTGGATATCTGGAAGCTGATCAAAAAGTCTTCCTCGGTTGCGCGCGAGATCTGCCCGCGGGTGCGGTGGACGAGGTGGGGTTCGGCGATAACTTCGGAGAATTGCAAATCGGCCATGCGGGCACCGCCCTTTAGAACCGCCGAAAAAGGCCGCGGCCCTACCTGCTCACAGTCCAGCTTCACGAATTCATCGCAGATGGCTTCTCGCCAGTAATCAAAACCTTCAGAGGGCTCTGCGCTACTCGTGGTCTTGATGTATCCGTCGGGGATGATGAATTGCATAGCCTCTCCCGCTCATCTTAGATGAGCTCGTCACGCGGGCTTATAACCTCACTGTACCATCACATCTGTTCCAGACGCCGGTGTACGGGTCGCCCTGCCGGTCGTTCTCACTGACCCGGCAGATGCTTGTCCGCTGTTACTGCCTCAGGCCTGCTTCTGCAGGGGTTCGGCGTCTTCTTCGTTCTGTTCCACTGGCGCTACGACAGGCTGCGATGCAGCGGGCGGGCGTTCATCATGGACCGGGTCTCTCGCCTCTCGATTGAGCAGCAGCCGAGTCACGTCGGGTCTAGCGTAGTGACCCACCGGATCGGCGAAGGATTTGGCAACGCTGATCACGCCGTAGTCGATATCAGCGAACAGTAGGCCATCATCTTTCTCCGGCAGCGGATCGCACATGGGTGCACCGTCGGGCGCGAAGATTTGCGCAAAGCCGCCACCCGAGTAAAGCAGCTCAGCCTGCTCGGGCGTTTCCACCATAAGATCC
>JBCCNJ010000047.1:0-30836 GCA_039025905.1 Pseudomonadota bacterium
AATAGCCATTAAATACAATGCTATTTTTCACGTATAAAGCATTGCTGTTAACACATTCCGGCAGTCATCAGCCATGCACAAAGAGAACAGCGCGCTCTGACAGCAGCAACTAAATTTACAAATCGGTACACCTAGACGGGCTATGGATAGCAGACGACTCGGCGGTGCTTCTAAACCCCGTTAGCTGCACAAGTAACTGCCAGTCCCTACAGCGACAAGCTCATGTTGCTCGTTCTCGAAGTCAGTGCGCACCACAGCAACTTTCTTGCCACAGCGTATTAGATTCGCTGTACACCTAAATTCAGCACCCCGGCCTGGCCTTAAAAAGTCAACTCGCATATCAATCGTGCCTGATTTGGCCAATCGCGACAGGATCGCATGTCGTTCAGATTCAGGATCACGTGTTAGTGCAGCGACGAGCGCCATTGTGCCGCCGGCCGTATCGATCAGACTTGAGATCACGCCGCCGTGAAGAATCCCGTGAACGAAGTTGCCAACCAGTTCATCTCGCATCGCCAAGGTAAACTGCAGTCTTTCATTCTCTAGCGAGGCCAGTTCGAATCCGATGAAGCTATTAAACGGGATGTTATCTACGAATTCATTTACAAAGTCGTAAACGAAACCGTCTACCTGGGCGGTTTCCTTTGTCAACATACTAGAGCCTCTGGCGGTACTATGCGGGACGCGCAGTATAGAGCTGGACACGCAATATGCAATCCTGAGATGACAGCTTGAACTATTCGATGATTGTTCCAATGAAAAACTTTGCAGGCTGTTCTTCAGCGCTCATTTTCAAATCAAACAAAGCGCAAAGCGGAAATAATTCGTTTAACAACAGGTAACACTAAGCCAGATCGAACACTCGTTCCCGTATAGAAGCACAAGCCAGAACTGTTAAGTGCTATTTTCGCAGAGGCGACTCTGATCCAGCCCCAAAGCCAAGGACCAGTGCGTCAGACGTAAAACTGCCCGAAGGCAGTTCCCGTGCAGGTAAGGTAAAATCATGGGCCATTTACAAACCGGCCGATTTAATGAGCTCTCCGCTCGAAAGGCAGCTTATCTCTAAACAGACATTAGAACGCGTCACCAGCTGTACAGCATGCGATATCCTTCCGCTGGGGCCGAGACCCATCTTACAGCTCCACCCAAACGCTCGTATATTGATCGCCGGTCACGCACCGGGGCGGAAGACGCACGAAAAGGGCATACCTTTTGACGATGCGTCCGGCAATAGACTTCGCGACTGGATGGGTCTATCGAGGGATCAGTTTTACGATATTGAACTTGTGGCGGTTTTACCCATGGCTCTTTGCTATCCCGGTACGAGCACGAGTGGCGACTTACCTCCTCCACCGATTTGTGCAGAAAAATGGCGCAGTGGTTTGTTGAAATTGTTACCGCGTATCGATCTCACGCTTTTAATTGGCCAGTACGCATTGGACTGGCACCTAAAAGAAAAGCAGTCTAAAACGCTCACCGAAACGGTCAGAAATTGGAAAAGCTACTGGCCTGAAATACTGCCAATGCCTCATCCAAGTCCGCGAAACAATCGCTGGCTCAAGAAGAATCTGTGGTTCGAAGACGAAGTGCTCCCTGAGCTGCGTCGAAAAGTAGCGACATTCACTTAGTGAAATGTGTTTAAGCTGAGTCGCCACGCAGTGTCGCCCTACCCTTTGGTACCGGCCTAACGTGCTGGGCTTTCTATACGGAGGTGCTATGGCCAGCAGCCTTGGAAATTGCCTCTTCAACTCTCTGATGCTGCCCGGCATTATGTAATCATACAGGCTGAATTCACGTCCTTGTTCTACGAAAAGCACAGAAAAGCTGGGAACTATCTCTCGCAGAATAAATCGATAGAGCATCATTAATCGAACATTTACCGTTTGCTAGAAATAGGTTCTGCCGTATGCTGACCTCACGAAGACGAAACCTTATTAAATCAGCCTTAATCTTATCGTCAGCCTTCGCTGCGGTTCCTGCGAGTGTTGCCCGGGCCTCTGACTTGAGATCTTCTTCATTTGGCAAAGCGCAAAACTATCCCCGGCTGGTCTTAGCGGGTGGGCAGACTGGCGTCGACCAGTCTTCTCAATTAGCCGCGATGGAGCATGGGATTCTGTGTGCCGGATGGTGCCCACCGGGTCGAATTTGTGAATCAGGTACGATCCCGAGCATGTTCCCGTTAGTCGAGACGCCAGTAGAGCGCAGCCCGGACGCGCCTGATGTGCCTCGCTCTCTCCGCACACAATGGAATGCAAGAGACTCTGATGCCACCCTGATTCTGGCCCCTAGGGGCAATGACAGAGCAGACCCAGGTACTGACTGGACAAGTATTGTAGCGAAACAATATGCCAAGCCCGTGTATGTGGTTGACCCTTATTCGGCATCAGCAAAAGAGGTCATTACGGATTGGATTTATATCAACCAGATTCATGTTTTAAATTGCGCGGGGCCAAGCGAAAAGACCTCACCTGGGATCAGTCAACGCGTGACCAAGCTGATGGGCGAGGTGTTCTCGGCATAAGTGACAAGTTTTGACTCGCGAATGCCCCTGCCCTTTAATCTGTATTAACACGCGGCAACTCCTGAATAGACCAGATCGGAGCTGGCAAACGTTGGCTACGTTTCTGGTTAGCCGCCACCGCTCAAGGTATTGCGGTCCAGCCCGTTTGTCAGGCGCTACAAAGCTATCCAGAGCAGGCTGAAATCGCGCGAAGCTGCAGTCCCTGCTGACAGATTCTCAGGAAACTGTGCAGATGCTGGGGCGCATAGGTTATGCACCGTCGGCTAAACCAAGTCCAATATGGCCGATAGAAACCCGAGTCTGCGCGAACGGCTTGTAATTTTCGCGTGACCGCTTATTGGTCACTGGAGTGATTCGTAATGCTGAAAAATACTCTCAGCGATCGCTCTTCCCAGCTCGCGCACATCCTCATCAGTTACCCAATAACCGAAAGTACCTTTGGAATAGACTGCTTCGATCGTTAAGGCCAGAGACTCCTCGCCAACGTTGTACCACCACCAGGTTTCTGGGAACGGAGACTCCAAAAAGCCGCTACCCCCTTCCCAGGCTTCAATAAAATGGCCATCGTAGTTGGCAATAATGTCGTTGATAAACACGTCTTGCTTCTCAAACAACGCAATTTCGCTGGGCGTGTACAGCGTGGGATCAAGCCCAAAGTGCGCATATGCAAAAGCATCGGTTTCGGGGTCGGAGTTGGTCGCATGCAAATTCAATGCAATGCTGTTGTCAGATGATTGTGTGGTGACAATATCCGCCATAAAGAAATTGAGATCGCGGTTCTCCATAGCGGCTTCACCCGTTAGATAGAGGGGCTCGCTAGTATCGATAAGCCACTCTATCTCGAGGTTCTGGCTGAAAGTATTGGTGCGATAATTACCTACCAGAACACCATCGATGTTATGCATCGGATTGATATAGAACACCAGTTCATCAGCAATCTCTCGGCCGTTTCTAAAGTTCGCAAGCACCTCCTCAACGATGCCCTCAAGCATAAATGACGCCGGGGTCTCACCGGGATGGCTTCTGGCGTGTATCCAGACGTAGTGTTTATCCATCGTCGGGATGTCATCATTTTCGATGGTGATAACTTGAATCGGCTCACCAAAATCGGGGCTAAATCCGACCGTTTCTACAGAGACTAACCCATCACCTTCAATGCTCGCGATATACGTCTGTAGCTGGCTATAGGTGTATGGGTAAAAGCGGGCGACATACACGGTGGGTTCATCAAAACTCGCGCTGATATTGAGGTAACAGCCTTCAATTCCGACGTCACAGGCTTCAGTAATGCTGACCTGAGACTCCTCAAAGTGTTGCCAGTCCTCGCCGTCATAGGAGTACACCGGCACGTAGTAGTACTGCCAGCCACGGTTGCGCAGAGAGATTTCTGTCACCTGGTTGCTATCAAGGTCGTCAAACCGGACATACCACCAGTTGCGATAGCTGTCTGGCAACGCGTCGTTATCATTGTCATCCGCGAGATAAAGCTCCCAGGATTGTGCTCCCAAGTACTCCACCTCGCCAATTGCAGCCGACTCGAAATCAGATGTAACCGATGGCTGCACGCCATCATTGTTTGAAGAACAACCAGAGAGGATGACTGAAAGAAGCAACGGCACGACTCCCCAGCTCGAACCTAGATGTTTCAGTGTCATAGTACTTGCCTTATCGCTACTTCAGTTCCGCAAAATTTATAAGCCAGCACAGTAGAGCACGGGACATATAAGCGCGATACCCGTTTCTAGCCAATTCATCATATTTTCGGCGTGCCTTGAGCCCTTCGTACGAGTAGTAGCAAGTTGACATTGATGGGTGGCGCTCGTCGATCGAGATACTCTGAGTAATATCTGGCTGCCAGCCGATGTATCTGAGACGGGCTTTTACACTGAGAGGATAGTCTTGGCGAATACTATTTCAGATGATCTTTGGCAGTCGCTAAAGGCAACAGCGCAGCATGTTTACTCGCACTCACCTCAACCTGCAGTAAACTATACTAACCACGCTAAGGGCTCTCGCTAATGGGTGTCCAGCAAAACACGGCTTACATGTGAGTAGGACAGCGATGAAAGTGATCGAGGCGATCGCGAAAAAACACGATGAACACCGCGCCTTGCGTCGGGACATTCATGCACATCCGGAACTGGCTTTCGAAGAGCACCGCACGGCAGACATAGTGGCGAAAAAGCTAGGCGAGTTTGGCATCCAGGTTGAAACAGGTATTGCTGGCACGGGTGTTGTAGGTACGCTGACCAAGGGGCGGGCAGATCGCGCGGTTGGCCTGCGTGCTGACCTGGACGCCCTTCCGATAGTAGAGGCCAACGACTTTGGCCATAAATCGCGCCATCACGGCAAAATGCATGCCTGCGGTCACGATGGGCACACTACTATGCTTCTAGCAGCGGCCCATTATCTTGCCGAACATGGGAGTTTCGAGGGTACTGTCTACTTCATCTTTCAGCCAGCGGAGGAAAACGAAGGTGGTGCGCGAGCCATGATAGAGGCCGGCCTGTTCGAGCGCTTTTCTATGGAAGCGGTTTATGGGATGCATAATCTGCCAGGATTACCGGTGGGCACATTCGCGATCAAACCAGGCCCGATGATGGCGGCATTTGATATCTTTGAACTGGTCATCACAGGTCGTGGGGGTCATGCCGCCCTGCCCCATCTCGCCACAGATCCAATCCTGATTGGTACCAAGGTGGTGGAGGCCTATCAGACTCTCGTGTCGCGGACAGTCGATCCTTTAGAACCCGTCGTCCTGTCGGTCACACAGTTTCATGCTGGCGACGCCTATAACGTGATTCCAAATGGCGTTGAAATAAAGGGCTGCACGCGCTGCTTCTCAACGCAGGTGAGAATGAAATTGGAAGCTCAAATGCAAAAGGTTGCGGAAGATATTTGCTCGGCCCACGGCGCTAGCTGCACCTTCCATTATGATCGTCGCTACCCACCTCTGATCAACAGTAATGAGGAAACCGCCTTCGCCGGCCGGGTAGCAGCAGAGATTGTAGGTGCTAAACATGTCGATATGGCTTTCACACCCGTGATGGGGTCGGAGGATTTCGCCTATATGTTGCAAGAAAAGCCCGGCGCCCTGATTTGGATCGGCAACGGTGACGGTGAGGGGTCCTGCATGGTCCATAACCCTGGCTATGATTTTAATGACGAGATCTTAACCATCGGTGCCAGCTGGTGGGTCCGACTTGCTGAAACCGCCTTGCAAGACAACGCTTATTCAAGCCCAACGAACCAACTCGTGCGCTAATGGCCACTGAAGCTATCATTGCAAGGAGTACAGTTTCGTGAAAATCGGAATCAACATTCGCGTTATGGGGCCCCAGTCCCTACATGAGATCATCCGAGAAATACTCATTAGCGCAGAGCAAGCGGGAATCGAATCGGCTTGGATTGTTGATCATATCGCGATCCCGCCGGATGACGCCGAAGGCTCAGGCGGTCGCTATCTGGACCCAATTACAACACTGGCCTGGATGGCAGGACAAACTCGGAAAATCAAAATCGGCACCAGTGTGTTGATACTGCCCTACCGACCTAAATTGCCGACTGCAAAGGCAATTGCGACCATTCAGGAGCTCTCTGAAGAACGTTTGTTGCTCGGTATTGGAGTTGGCTGGATGCGGCCCGAGTTCAAGGCCTTAGGCGTCGATCGACGGCAGCGAGGCAAACTGACTGACGAAATGCTCGCGTTTTTACACGACTGCTTTACTAACACTGTTGTCACGGCGAATGACCAACCGTTTCTATTCAAACCTCAGCCTACCAGACCGCCAATTTACATCGGCGGCGATGCGCCGCATGCGATAGAGCGCGCCCTCACCTACGGAGATGGCTGGCTGCCAATGGGCAAGGTATCTGAGCTCGCCCCCCAGATTGCCGACTACAAAGCAAGATCGCTCAAGGAAAAAGGCAATCCTGGAGAAGTCGTCACGTTTATGGCGGCACCGGCGGACGTTGCCCAGGGCAAGGATCAGCTCGCTGAATATGACGCTGTGGGTGTCGATCGCGTTATTGTGGGCCAGAAGTATGAGTCGGCAGATCAATGGCTGCCCACCTTCGATATATTGAGTCAACTCTCAGGGTAACGGAAATCACACAGATCAGAATTCGTCCTTATCACTTCATGCAACTAACGCTTATTTCTAAGTGTTTTCGCTGCCTATCAACCTTCTAGATCGAGAACACTGTTATTTGTCGATCATATAATCAGTTTGTGTATTTGCAGTCTGCTACGGCTGAGTTATCTATGAGCCGACAGGAATAACGCACGACTTTCAGGTGACCATAAAACCCAATCATTATCAAGACGTCCATCAGAAACGCAGGTATCATTGCGCGAGCGCGATAATCGCTGAAACTGCTAGTACACCGTTTTCCTTACCCAAGCGCGCAACAATGGCGGTAGTTAGCTACCAAAAACGGTAGCGGCTGAAAGACTGCAGGTCGTTCGCTCGCAGCATAGTGACTGGCGCGATCGATCTTTAATAAAGGCGAAGAGAGTAGCGAGAACAATGGAACAACTCAGCCCGCAGGATTCGCAGTTCTTGTACGTTGAGTCAGAAAACAATCTGACTCACGTGACCTTTGTGTCAATTTTCGATCCATCTACTGTGCCGGACGGAAAGTCCGTGGGCTTCGATGATATCGTTCGCCATATCGACGAACGTCTGGGCATGAACCCGCTGCTGAAGCGGAGGCTGGTTAGGGTCCCGCTGGAACTGGACTACCCCTACTGGGCCGAAGACCCCTACTTCGACCTAAAATACCATCTGCGCAATGAACGGCTACCGGAACCAGGCGACTGGCGGGAATTCTGTGTTTACATGGCGCGCTATCACTCGCGGCCTCTGAACATGCACCGCCCTCTCTGGGAAATGCTGGTCCTGCAGGGCCTGGATAATATTGAGGGTATCCCCAAGGGCGGGTTTGCTATCGCGACAAAAATCCACCACTCAGCTGTCGATGGGGCCGCACTCGTGCAGTTTACTTACGCCATAACTGACAGCGATAACCAGGGGACACCCATGTTGCCTGCTGATCAGTTCAGCCCATCGGCGGGCAGAGCACCCACCTGGCTGGAAATGACGGGTAGAGCCGCCTGGAATCGCCTGACATCGCCCGCACGATTTGGCGCCGCATTGTTGCGCTCCGCACCCACAATTTATCAGGCCGCTCAAGAGGCCATTGGCGTGGGCAAAGCCGGGGCGCGAGCTCACCCGGTACCCCATACGCGATTCAACGTAGAGCTTTCGCCTCACAAGGTATTCGATGCCACTGTTTTTCCATTAGATGATCTCAAAAGGATCAAACGGGCAGTCGAGGGCAGCACCATCAATGACGTGGTGTTAACCATTTGTGGCGGCGCTTTGCGCACCTATCTCAGCAAGCACAATGAGTTGCCAAATGAGCCGCTCGTCGCCTGTGCACCGGTTAATGTGCGCCCGGGTGGCAGCGCTGACACGTCGACCCCAGGCAATCACTTATCGGCGATGACCACACCGATACATACCAATATTGCAGATCCAATGGAGCGACTTAACGCCATCCGAGCATCGACTGAGGCGAGCAAGGACGCACATTCTGGGCTACCGGTACGCTTAATGACCGACCTAACGCAGCACATTCCCGCTGCGACACAGGCATTAGCAAGCCGATTCATGGTAAACAGCGGCTGGGCATCAAAAATATGCAATTTGCTTGTGTCTAATTTTCCCGGTCCACAGCAACCGCTGTTTATGCAAGGCGCTAAAACATCGGGAAGCTACGGTCTGGCTCCGCTGGGCGATGGCATCGGCTTGTTTATCGCCACTCCCAGCTTTGACGGCAATATGACGTTCAACGTGACATCAACCCGTGAAATCATGCCGGACTGCCTTTTTTTCGTCGACTGTTTGGAGGAGGCCTTCAAGGAGTTGCTGAAGGCCGCCTGTCTACCTGCGTCCAGCCAATCGAAAGTCAAAGGCAAGCGGTCCAAGGCGACGCCCGAGAAAAGGCAGAAAGCGAAAGCCAAGAGCAAACCCAAAGCGCCCGCTAAGAGAGCACCTAAGACCAACACTTAATAATCAAGACCGAGGGCAACAGCTTTATTTTGGTGCTAAGCGAGTGACTTCACCGACAACATCGTCATTGATACCTATTGGCGCGGTTGCCACAGGCATCGCGATCTACGTTGTGATGGACGTACTGATGAAGGGCCTGTCTATTGAATTTGGCGTCTACAACGCCATGTTGTGGCGCAGTGTTCTAGGCGCGGCACTGGTGGCAGTCCCTTTTTTTACAATCCACGCAAGCTGGCCGGAAAGGGCCGTTCTTCGGCTACATATATGGCGAGGCATCGTTGTGTCGCTAATGGCGTTTTTGTTTTTCTGGGGTTTGGTGCGCGTGCCCCTCGCGGAAGCCGTTGCGCTGTCGTTTATTGCACCTTTGATCGCTTTATATTTCGCCGCTGTCATGCTGAAAGAAAAAATCGGCCCACGATCAATCATCGCCTCCATTGTCGGTTTTGTTGGTGCGCTGATCATCGTCAGCGGCAACTTCGGCAGTGAATTTAGCGATGACGTATTTTGGGGTATCGCCGCCATCCTGCTCTCCGCGCTGCTGTATGCTTACAATCTGATACTGCAGCGTAGACAGGCGCTGGTGGCACAGCCTCTGGAAATCGCCTTCTTCAACCACACCGTCATCGCTACGGTCTATTTGCTACTGGCTCCCTTTATCGCCGCCATCCCTTCCCTCGATGCGATGCCCTCGTTGTTGGCTGCTACTCTCTGCGGTATCGCTTCTATGTTGCTTATTTCCTGGGCATATGGTCGCGCTGAAGCCAGAGTACTGATCCCCTTAGAGTACTCCGCCTTTATCTGGGCGGCGCTATTAGGTTGGCTAGTGTTTTCCGAAACACTGACGCTCACGACAATAGTCGGTACCCTGTTGATTGTTGGAGGCTGCCTACTCGTCTCTAGGCAGAAACCCGATCGCGTCGAGCACATAGAACCAACCGCAGTGTGAAATGTAACGCTCCAGGTGCTAATGATTGGCCCTGACAGGCGATAGTGTTGTTAGTGTCCTGTCGAAGGATACGCCAATTCTCTGTATTCCAAAGGCCAGTGCGCGGTCATCATCGCTGCCGTCAAACTCTCGCGGTGATACCGGCTTTGCGTGAACCAGCCTGATGCAGACCACGTTATAGACTGGCAATTGTTCCCTGGAAATGTAAAACCCCATTCTTTTTTGCCTGAGGTCAACCTCACCGTACCAAACGTCATTGATGAATACGCCGGTGTCGGTGTTATGTCCATAATAACGACCCCTTATCGTGATGATCGGGCCCTTGTCATGAGCCTCAATTTGCTCGGCCAGCACACGAAATCGGATCAGAGACTCAGCGCCATTCGTCCAAAGGCCCCACATGTTTTGTTTGCACCAGCCGCGTTCTAATTCTACCCGGTCAGAGATGTCGCTGTTCCAGGCATTAAATTGCAAATAGGGGATCTCCAGCGCCTGTCTGATATCTGTTGCCAAGACCTCTGCTCTTTGCTCAATCTCCGTAATTGCATCCCCTCGCCAGCAGGCCCTACTGCTCGGGAAATCGGCTTGCTGTGGGTTCAGAAAATGCTGGCGTGTTTTCTGGTTGGACCGATGGTAGTACTTTCTAATCACTTCTACGCTCTCACGCGATAGAAAGTACTGTGTTCTTGTTCCGTAGAATCGGATGTGGGACTGCAATAAGCCTACCCTATCTCTCACTTGCTGCTTGGGGAGTTTGCTGTGGCGCCATCTCTCGATGAGCAGAGCGGACTCGACATCCAAGCTCAAATTTACTCTGGGATGATTTAACGAAGGATCTTCATACGCGACGCCGACCTTGTCTAAAAAGTCCCTAACGACATTGCCTTGCAGAAGCGTGTCTTGAGAAAAGACCGTCGCGATACAGGCTTGGTCACCAATGTAACGTCCCCAACGTTTGAGCATGCGATAGTAGTCCCGGGTGGGGTTGCGTCGCGCCACTACACTGTAAATCCACTGCTGTAGCGAATTGGGCATTTCTACTGCAAACAATGGATGCCTGATTCGATTGGTCTTGATCTGCTGTAGAAGGCCAGATTGGAGTAATTCCGCTTGATCACGCAGGTATACAATAAGGTGAATATCGTGCGACCCGAGAGCGGACAGTAAATGTTTGATTTGCGCGCGACGATATAAGCGCATCCCTTCCCAGCTAATAACAGCGGATTTGAAGCCATCATGTTCCGCAGTTTCCAATTCTTCCTGTAGAGCATCCAGGTTTTCGTCACTGAGCTTGAATAGCAGGTCGTGATGACCGTTTTTGAAACCGAAGCCCGTCAAGGGCACATACAGTAACTGACTGAGAAGATATTCACGATATTTATGCAAATAGTACTGAATGGCGGTACTGCCAGTTTTATCTGTGCCGATGTGAAGAAACACCTTCATGTGAAATGCGGGCTTGCCCTATAGCATTATTAACACGATGCACATCGATCGATGCATCGTCATCTAGTCGAGGACTGTTTTTGCGGTGCAGAGTGTACCGCAGGCTTTGAATTATGAGGAGACACCCTCTGATACTGGTGGGCTATCTTGCTGTGTATTTCTCCGTGCGTAAAAGCGACCCAGCGTCACACTGAACAACACGATGCTGATTGCCCCTACCACCAAAGGTAAAATCGCCAAACCGGTATAGCCCGTTTCTGCCACGAGATAGCCACCGATAGCAGGACCAGGTGCCGCACCAAACCACCAGACAGCATCGGTGGCAACCGCCCACCGGCCTTTTTTGTCCATCTCCGACATGATCCCCATAATGTAGGGAACCACAAAGTAAAAACACACGTTCCAGGCGAGGTACAAGAGCGCAAAGGCCATCGCACTCTCTCCCAGCGCTAAGGCACACGCCACAATGGCATTGGTCGCAATACCCAGCAAAGCCGGTCGCAAGTTACCGTATCGATTGGACAGCCAGGCCGCTATCACGCCACCGGCCAATCCAACAAAGCCCGCGATACCCAAGACGCGCCCTACTTCTACTGCGTCCATGCCAGTGCGCAGGCCCATCTGTTCCAAGAACACCTGTATACCGCCCTGCCCGACTTCGTAAATAAACAAGGCGATGAGGGCAACTATGGCAAATTCCTTATTGGGAGCACCGCGCACACCAAGCTTTTCAGTGAAGCGCTCTAAGGGAGACAAGCTGTTCATCGCAGCCGCTTTGGCAGCTTCTTCTTCTGGGTCTCGCGGGGGGGGCGGCAGCCAAAAACACAGCGGCAGCAGCAACACCACCGCACCGGCCAAAGAGAAATAGCCGCCCATTGCACCCAAGGCCTCGGTGAAGTAAGGAAAGATGACAGCGCCCCCTGCAGCTAACAAACCCCAGCTTACGGCGACTATGGCAAACACCCGCTGAGGATTGATAGACGAAGCAGCAGAGGCCGTGCCGGCAGCGCCGATCATGCCCGCGCCAAAACCCGATACCATGCGTGCGATACGCAATACTTCATAGCTCTCGCTCATGCCAGAGACAATGTTGCTCGCAAACACCAGCGCACCGCCCAATAACGCAATTTTCGCACGTGAAATACGTGTAACCGGGCCCGCTAACAACAGCGCAGTGAGAGCGTACACCATGACTTCCTTCGACATGATGAGTCCAACTGCCGCTTCATCGAGTCCATACCGCTCCATCACAGAACCAAACAACTGTGCTTGCGCGTAGTAGCCCATCTGCGCCAAATACCAGCAGGCGGTAATGGCAACTAATAGCTTGAGGGGAATCTTCTCTTTGTCTGTGCCAGCGGTTTCCATGCGATCACGGAGCATCTCTAGCAGTAGGAGTTTAGCCGCCACTTAGGATTAAGGGCGGCAGCTTTACGGGTTAACTTATCACTTTGCCTGGAGATATCGAATGCTTCCCTATAGGTCCGGATAAATCCTTTTCGGTAGTCGAGCAATATGTCCCATTACGAAAAGCACTGCGGACTCGTGTGACAGGAATGACTTCCTCGAAGTTCTTATCGGTGCCGGTTCAATGATTTTAATTAAGCGCTAATCGCGTTACATTGTGCTGCGAGCAACCTTGTCGTTACCAGTTCCAACGCCACACTCACGCCACGCCTGGAGGCCAATTGCATGTCTGATACTCAGACCGTGCTAATTCATCGTCGCACTCAGTTTGATGATTGGCGATCCGTTTCGATCGCGATCTATATGGCTTTAGTCGGTTATGGCGTGATGGTCGGCATTCCCGTCATTAGCTCTGCCTGGGTAGACCTATTGGGGTTTACGGAAGTGCAGGTCGGTCGGGTTGCGGGCGCAGATTTGGGCGGGTTTTCTCTAGGCGCCGTGTTGGCCTCGCTACTGGTTTCTAAGGTGAATCGACGGCTGCTCGTTTTCGTTTCCGCATTAGTGGCTATGGCGGCCAACGGACTCTGCATTTTCATGCTCAGTTATGAAGAGACGCTATGGTTGCGCGTAATCGCCGGCCTTGGCAGTGGCGTCTATACCGCCGTTGCTATCGCTACCTTATCGGGTACTTCGAAACCGGCTCGCGCATTTAACATTCTCTTGTTTTCATTTGCGTTCTCTCAAGGCGGTGAACTGTATCTGTTACCGAAACTAACAATGGACCAGATCTATTTGTTCTTTATAGCGACCTACGTCATTGGCCTCTTATTTCTTAGCTGGTTACCGGCGAGACCCGCAGAGAAAAGCCTGGATGTAGAAGTTGATCTGGAAGAAGACAGTGGCCAACATCATGCCGAACATTTCCATGTACCGCGTTCCGTGCCCTGGCTGGTGCTGGGGGCCGTGCTATTTACCTACGTCAATATTGGAGCCTATTGGACGTATATCGAATTGGCCTCCGTAGCCTCCAATGCATCCGAGGAATGGGTGGAGAACATACTGGTGTTCACATCGGTGTTTTCTGTGATTGGCTGTGCCTGCGCGACGCTTATCAGCAACCGCTACGGTTTAGCTCGCCCGCTACTGGCAACGTTGATATTTCAAGCAATCATTGTCGTTATGTTGGCCAATGGGATCAACAACATGAACGTGATGATCAGCATGTTTGCCTTCAATTTCTGCTGGATCTTTGTTGATGTCTACCAGTCGGCAACGATGGCCAACGTTGACCGCTCGGGCCGCTTCCCTGCGCTGATGCCGGGCGCCCAGGGTCTGGGGCAGATTATCGGGCCGAACGTGGCAGCGTCCATCTTGGCGATGGGGCTGGGTTATGGCACTATTTTTGTGATGTGTGCGCTGGCGTCTATCGTCGCCTTCTGCATCTATCTATTTATGTACCTTCGTCTGAAGCAGACGATACCGGCGCTAGCCGATGCCTCTTAAGCAGACACTATTACCGCGATGAAACACACTGATCGTCAACTGGGCATGGGCTGCAAGATTACGCGGCGTGATCTGCTACAGGGGATGGGCCTGATGGCAGGCGCCGCCATGCTACCGGGTTCCTTCCAGGTCAATGCCAGTGCAGCAGCTTCCTATCCGCCTGGCTTCACCGGCATGCGCGGCAATCACCCCGGATCCTGGGAGGTTGCACACGCCCTGGCACGTAACGGCGTGCGCGAGTGGGGTCCAAGCGCTGAAGCAGATGGGGTCGAGTACGATCTGGTGGTGGTTGGTGCGGGTATCAGTGGTCTGGCAGCGGCGCATTTCTGGCTGCAGAAGCAGCCCGGCGCGCGCATTTTACTGCTAGATAATCACGATGATTTTGGCGGTCACGCCCGGCGCAACGAATTTACCGTGGGTGATCGCACTCTTATCGGCTACGGCGGTAGCCAAACCATGGTCGCGCCCGCGAGCTACCCTGAGATAGTCAAAGGCCTGCTACGCGATCTCAAGGTTGACCCCAATCGATTTGATACCGCTTATGATCATGACTTTTATCGTCGTCATAATCTTGCCGCGGGTTTGTACTTCAACCCGCAGGCTTGGGGCAAGAAAACACTACTGCGCTATCACCTCGGCACGGTATTCATGGACTACGTGCCGATCTCTGAAGAGGGACTGAGTACGCAGCAAGCGGTAGCACAAATGCCGCTATCCGCGGCTGCCAAAACCCAGTTACTTGGCGCTCTCATGGGTGCGGGTAAACCGGTTGATAGCGACTCGGAGTATGAGCGTTACGTTTATTTGAGCACCATGAGCTACAAAGATTTTATGACGCGCCACCTAGGCATAACAGAGCCGGAGGCCTATCGAGTGCTGCAGGATCTTACCTATGATTCAGGCCTGCGTATCGACAGTTCGCCCGCGCTGTTTGCGATTCTCTATTCCGGCCTACCGGGCCTGGAGGTCAGCGGCCTCGTACCCGAGGAGGCTGAGCCTTATATCCATCATTTTCCCGACGGCAACGCGTCTATTGCACGCCTTCTCGTAAGGCGCTTAATTCCCTCCACTGTCGCCGGCAACAGTATGGAGGATATCGTCACTGCACCGCTGGATTACGGCAAACTCGATCTTGAGGAGGCACCCGTAAGACTGCGCCTTAACAGTACCGTGATCGAAGTCGCTCATCGAGGTGAAGCAAACACGGCAAAGAACGTCGACGTATCTTATGTTCGTGCTGGTCAGCGTGAAACCGTGCGCGCGAAACACTGTATCCTGGCTTGTTATAACGCGATGATCCCCGCCCTATGCCCAGAACTGCCGACTGATCAGCAACAAGCACTGTCCAGGCAGGTTAAAATGCCGCTGCTATACAACACGGTTGCCGTGAACAATTGGCAGCCATGGAAGACTTTAGGCGTGGGCGCGATCATGGCGCCAGATAGCTATCACACCGTGGCCAAGCTCGATTTTCCCGTCAGTATTGGAGACTACCAGTACAGCGAAGGCCCGGATAAGCCTGCGCTGATTCATATGGAAGCGTTTCTAATGCGCGACAAAGAGGGCCGTTCTCGACATCAGCTATACCGAGAGGGACGCAAAGACCTGCTAGTTACCCCGTTTGAGGAAATTGAGCGTAACATTCGGGAACAGCTGACAGGCATGCTCGGTGAAGGTGGCTTCGATCCCGCGGCCGATATTGCTGGCATCACGGTCAACCGCTGGGCCCATGGCTATTCCTCGTGGTACAGCCCACTAGAAGATGAGTTCTACGAGGATTGGAACGACCCCCGCTACCCGCATGTGCGCGCTCGCCAACCTTATGGTCGCATCGGTATCGCCAACTCGGATGCCGGCGCGAGCGCCATGATGGAAACTGCCATTATGCAGGCGCACCGCGCCGTGGGGGAACTGAGTTGAGCCCGCCGATGTTAGCAATATCTTCTCGCGATCGGCCTTCATCCTGAATCTGCTCTCACAGACGATCGCGACGCACGAACTGTTCAACTGTCCAAGCTTCCAACTTCATCAACGCCGCTTAGTTCTTAAACAGAGCCATCCGAACTGGCTTTGGTCAGTTTCGTCTCCCGACGACTCAACACACCAACGGAGTACCACCGCCCGGTAGGCTACGTGGCGAGCGGTGTCTTCTTCCCCGCACGTTATACGCTGGTGTTTGTGACTTGAAGCGCGTATAACGCTTCTTTTTTCAGGTTGCTTTATGCTGTGAACCCGCCGACTGTCGTCAATTTCGCTCCCAACGGCATGATTCCGACCAAGGATGCCACGCCGCATGTGCCGATATCTATTTCAGAAGTGGTAGAAGATGTGTTGGCGGCCTATGAGTGCGGCATCAGCATGACGCACATTCACGCCCGTGACCAAGAATCCGGCGCGCCGACTTATGACCCAGAAATCTATGGTCGCATGATTGAGGGGATACGCCAGCATGCACCGGACCTTGTGATCTGTGTCTCGCTCAGCGGCAGAAACTTTCCTGAGTTTGAGAAGCGCGCTGCGCCGCTGCAGTTAGACGGTGATGCTAAGCCCGACATGGGCAGCCTCACCCTTGGTTCCATGAATTTCCTGCGACAGGCCTCGGTGAATTCACCGGACATCATAAAGGGACTGGCCTCAGAGATGTGGCGCAGGAATATCGCGCCGGAGTTGGAGGCATTCGACCTTGGCATGATCAATTACGCCATTTACCTGCAACGTCAGGGGCTTATTCAGCCGCCATTTTATTTCAACCTGCTGCTGGGAAATGTTGCCAGCGCCCAGGCGGATATGCTCCACGCGGCGACGATGGTACGGGAATTACCCGAGGATTCGCTCTGGAGCCTGGCAGGGCTTGGAGAGAGACAGCTGGCCATAAACGCCCTGGCTTGCGCCATGGATGGCGGAGTCAGGGTTGGCCTGGAAGATAACATTTACTTCGATTCCGCCCGTACCACATTAGCAACGAACCTGGATCTGGTCACCCGAATTAAACAGCTCAGCGAGCTCAACGGCCGAGACATTATGACTGCTTCCCAGTTGCGCGCGCGTCTCAATCTGGAACCCGGGCGGGGGCGCTATGGTCGCATCTACTCGGACAGCAACAACGCACCGGAGGATTAGTCGTGAAGAATAAGAAACTGTTTTTGGAGGGCGAGCGCATCTACTTTCGCGGCTTCGAGCGAGAAGACGTGCAAGGTGAATACCGCAACTGGATCAATGATGGAGAAGTCACTCAATACATCAAAGTGGGTACCTATCCGCAAACCGACGCGGCGTTGATCGACTACTGCGAAAAAGAGCTTGGAAGCAGTAACTCCGTGCTGTTCGCCATCATCGAGAAGGAATCGGGTAATCACATCGGCAACTCGCATATCTACGATATCGATTGGGTGACCCGCACCGCCCTGCGTGCAGTTGTGCTAGGAGACAAGAGCTGCTGGGGCAAAGGTTATGCCTTGGAAGTAATTCAGCTGCTGAATCGCTACGGCTTTGAATACCTGAATCTGAACAAACTGATTTCATCTACCTGCTCCGACAATGAAGCCATCCAGCGCCTCAATACCAAAGCTGGCTATGTCAAAGAGGGTGTCGGGCGCCAGGAGTTCTTTCGCAACGGCCGCTATTACGACCGCATTTACTGGGGCATGTTGAGATCGGAGTATGATGCCCTAAAGGAACAGGCCGCCACCGCAGGCTAAGGCAATGCAACTCCTGATTCTTGCAGCCGGCATGGGCCGCAGATTAGATCCCCTGACCCGCTCCACGCCAAAGTGCCTTGTGCAGGTCAATGGTGAGGCGATTCTCCCCCAAGCTTTGGGCCAGTTTGCCGCCTTGGGGCTGGAGCGGATCGTGATCGTGATCGGCCACCTTGGTGACGAGGTCAGACGGGCGTTGGGGAATGATTTCCAAGGTGTTCCCGTTCACTACTTGGACAACCCGGTTTTCGACCAAACCAACAATATCTACTCGCTCTGGCTAGCTCGGGACTACTGCGACCGGGAAACCATTCTGATGGAGGCCGATGTGCTGCTCGCTGCGAGCCTGGCTGAACTGATCTATCGCGCGTCACCTGGTAATGTGGCCCTGGTTGATACGTTCAAGTCAAACATGGACGGCACGCTGGTCGAACTCGATGACAAGATGCAGATCTGCGGCATGACGCCCGGCGCTGACCAGGGTGAAGACTTCGATTATTCGGGCAAGTATAAGACCGTCAATGTCTACCGGTTTCAGGCAGATTATTTGCAGGAAAAATTCATGCCCGCGCTTGAGCACTACATGCGCGCACATGGCAAAGACCGATACTATGAATTGGTGATATCGGCGCTAATAGCGGAGCACGGCTCGAGCATTACAGCCTTGGAAGTGGGCGATGAAAAATGGATCGAAGTCGACGATTTCGTCGATCTTGAGCGTGCAGAAGTGCTGTTTTCAACGCCTGAGCAGGTCTACGACAAGATTGATGGACTCTACGGCGGCTTTTGGCGCTACGATTTCAAGGATTATTCCTATCTACACAATCTCTACTTCCCACCGCCGGGCATGCTGTCAGAACTGCGGCGGAATATGCAGCGATTGATTTGCAGCTATCCGTCCGGATCGCGCGAAATACTTAACTACCTTCAGAACTGGGTCGGAGTGCCTTCTACCCATTTGGTCATAGGCAATGGCGTCAGCGAAATTATCGCCATGATCAAGCGACGTCTGGTGAGACGCATAGCCATTCCAGTGCCGACGTTTAATGAATACTACGACGGCCTCGCTGACGATCAGCTGCACTTCTATTTCAGTGAAAAAGATGACTTTGTTATCAATCCGACAGCATTTGCCGATGCGGTGGAGGCATCTGGAGCGAACGTTGCGGTACTCGTTAACCCGGACCTGCCTTCGGGCCGGCTGCTGGGCAAGACCGATATCACAGCCCTGCTGAAGCGGCTCGCCCACCTGGAGCTGATCGTCGTGGATGAGTCTTTTATCGAGTTTTCCGACGACGGCGACATAAACAGCTTGCTGGCAGACCTTAACGAACACGCGAATCTGCTAGTCATTCGTAGTCTAAGCAAAGATCTGGGCATCCCCGGCCTGCGACTGGGATATGCCGCCTCCAGCAACGCCTCGCTAATAGAGCTACTGCGCAAGGAGATGCCGATCTGGAATATCAACGGTATTGCCGAGTTCTTCCTCGCAATCTTGCCCAAGTATCGCAGGCAGTTTGCCGATTCCCGCGGTGACGTTATTGCGGATCGCAACAGTTTTTATCAGCGCTTATGCGAGCTGCCGGAGATCGAAGTCTACCCGTCGCAGGCAAATTACTTTCTGATTCGGCTGCCACCTGAGTGTGCAAGTGACGAACTTCGCAAAAGAATGTTCACCAAAGGCAGCATCCTGGTGAAGGATTGCAGCAATAAGGCAGGACTTGAGGCCAGGCGCTACATACGCGTAGCGGTGCGCACGGCGGACGACAATCGGAAGTTTATCGAAGTATTTTCCGAGGCGCTCACCTACTATCGACGGCAAGCACAGGGGACTCGCTAATCCCAGCGACCGCCGCAGAGAATAAACTCGCACAGCGTAACCATAGCCCCGGTCTCAAGTAAACTAACCGCTTTTGCCGCAACGGTAAGCTAGCCAAACAGTACGTCATAGGCGATTGCGTGTGGAGACGCTTAATGTGCGTTGTAACGGCATTGAGGCCGCACTCGTTTATGCAATCACCCACAAGACATGGGCGGACGCGATCAATCCAAGCGAGTATTACTTTGAAGTAGCTGCTTCCGCCTGAACAGGTTGCAGCCCATTAGCACGATTCTTAACCGCCTCATTTAAGTTAAAGCCACCCGCCTTCCAGGACATAGCCTCATCGGCGGTGAACTTTTCATCTTTCCAATCGGTAGCTTTGTCCAAATCGAAGCCGCCGTTGCGCCAGGCTGAGGCATCAGCCGCGGTAAATCCCTTTTTGCTCCAGGACTGTGCTGCGCCTGGATCAAATCCTGCCTGTTTCCACTGGGAGATCTCGGTCTGCGACATGCCCTCCCATGTGGGAGTAGACGAGCACGCGCTCATCACTATTGACACGAAAATTACCGCTATTATTTTGAGTTTGGTATTCATAGTAAGCCTTATATCTCGTGTGTTTAGGTTGGAAAGGTATAGGTGTCGCCCACAAGGTGACCGGTGTGAGGTGTCATCTCACACATGAGTTGACCCGTTCAATGTTGCTAGTAGCGCTCTACGCGCGGTCACCACTGTTTTGCCGTAGGCTAACAGAATAGCATCTCCTCCCTCGCTATTTCCATTATCGCCACTAGCTCAGCAAACTGGCCACCATAAGACAGTATTCCAAGGGCTTGACTTAGTTGCTTTAGAGGCTGGATGTCTCCGTACCACTCTAGCCGAGGAGACGGAAGTGAATCGTTATTATGACGCGTTTAGCAGTGATGCAGCAGATCGCGGTTTGTGACTCAGGCCGCGCGTCCCCGCGTGTAGTACAAAGTTCCCAGCGCCGCAATGATCAGCGGCAAAAACGGCACCAGCGGCCAGTAAGGTAGGTACAGTTCAAACCAGGCAACAGCGTTGTAGCCCCAAAGATGGTCGTAGGCCAGATTACCCCATACGTTTCCGCTAGCGACGCCCACCAGTCCCACGAGAACCGCCGCGGCGCATAAACCAAGGGGTAGCGGCGTGCTGGCAGCCAGGCTTCCCGTTTTATCTGCTTTCTTAATGCGTTGGCTAGACCAGGCAGCCAGGCGAAACGCCCAAGCCGCAATCCCCGCACAGTAATAGAGATAATCGACCCAATCCGGGGACTGATAGTAGAACAGTGAATGCCAGTAAGTGCTAAACGCATAGGCCCACAGAAAATAGATGCCCCACAGATGCAGCAGGCGCCAGCGTTTAGGTCCCAGCCATTTCCGAGGCGCTTTGAACGAGGTAATGGTCATTGCGATCAGGAAGGCGTACCCGATGACCCCTTCGATCGCATCGCGCAGTATGTAGACCTCTTCAATGTAATACTCGCGATGCCAGCCGACCAGCCACAAAATAAAGGTGACCTGCCAGGCCATACCAGCAGCAAAGATTAGCCCCAGAATCTTGCGGTTGCGCAGCAGCCATCGGCTCCACTCAGCGCTGAACAATTTCTGCATTGCCGACGCCGCGAATGCCAGAAACAAAAACGGGACCGACCATCTGACAGAGAAACTGATCATGCTGGACACCCCTTCGGGTGTTGCCAGGTTTGTCATCAGCATAGCGATTATCATGGCCAGTGACATTGGAATCACAATCAGCCAGAACAATCGCCATTCGTTGATTATCGGCGCATGCCAGCGCGTCTTTGCCGCCATCGGCAGCTCCCCCAACAGCCAAACCTATTAGCTTCACCATTATTGATTCATTGGCAGGCGCTGTCCTCCTGTCGTATAGGCCACAAAATCCGCTCTTGAGCACTTTTCGTCCGTATAGGATGTGAATGCTAAGGCTTATAATCTCGGTATCATCGTCACTTCAATCAGCGGGACAGCTACAAATCATATGCAATTCGATGCAGTAGTACTGGGCGCAGGCCACAACGGCTTGACGACGGCTAACTATCTGGCCCAGGGCGGAATGAACGTCTGCGTGCTGGAGCAACGGCACGTGGTCGGCGGTGCGGCAGTGAGTGAAGAATTCCATCCCGGTTATCGCAACTCATTGGCATCCTACGTGGTGAGCCTGCTGCGGCCGGAAGTGGTCCAGGACCTTGAGTTAGAACGCCATGGTTATGAACCTATCCTGCTGAGTAATTCCCTGTATTTAGATTCCAAGGGCGATTACCTGCTGCTCACGGGTGATGAAGCGCACGACAAAGCCGAATATGAACGCTTTTCGGCTAATGACTACGCTGCGATGGAGGCCTTTGAAGACACCATAGACACGGTGGGCGCTATTCTTTCAAAGCAATGGCTTAAAGAGCCGCCAAAGCTACACGGCGGTGGTCTCAGTGACTTACTCGATGCCATCAAGCTCGGCCGTGACGTCTATACGCTCAGCGAGGAAAACCGCTGGAGACTGATGCAGTTTTTTATCGGCGCTCCCAAAAGCATCATAGAGCGCTGGTTCGAGAGCGATAAGGTCAAGGCGATGGTCACCGCCCACATCATGCCTGCGAACTACGCCCCGCTAACCCAACCCGGCGCCAGCCTCGCCATGCTACACCACGCTGTGGGCTCTATCGCCGGTCGCCAGGGCGCCTGGGGGCTCGTGCGTGGAGGCATGGGCACGATCACTCAGGCGATGGCTGCTGCCGCAATAGAGCGCGGGGTCGAGATACGCACCAACACACCCGTCGCTAAAATCTTGATAGAGAACGGCGCTGTCAGCGGAGTCCAACTCACAGACGGTGAAATCGTTAAAGCACCGGTGGTGGCCGCGAATACGGATCCAAAGCGTACCTTTCTTACACTACTCGGCGCAGAGCATTTACCAGATGGTTTCGCAAAAGATATTAGTGCGTTTCGTCAGGAATCCGCCTCACTACGCATGAACCTAGCGCTATCAGCTGTGCCCGAATTCGCCGCCATTCCGGGCAAAGAGATTGGTCCACAGCACTGTGCGAGTATCACCCTGATCGAAAGCATGGATCACTTAGAGCAGGCCTATTGCTCTGCCCGCTCTGGGATACCAGCCGACCCCCCCATCATCGAAGCGATTATCCCCAGCAGTCTGGATCATGGCCTTACCGACAAAGAAGGCACGCATGTGATGAGTCTGCTCTGCAAATACATGCCTTACGACCTGGCTGAGGGTAAGGAGTGGGATAGCGAAAAACCGAAAGTGGTGGATAACATATTAGGGCACCTGACCCGGTTTATTCCGAACTTACCCGAGATATTGGTCTCAAGCCAATGTCTGACACCATTAGACCTGGAGCGTCTCTTTGGTATGACGCGCGGCGATATTTGCCACGGTCGCCTGGAGCCGGATCAACTTTACAGTGCACGCCCCCATCCACAGGCCGCGCAATACGCAACACCAGTGCCGGGGCTTTATCTATGTGGTTCGGGTGCACATCCAGGGGGCGGTGTGACGGGTGCGCCTGGACATAATGCGGCGCGCCGCATTTTGAAGGACAGACGCTAGAGTTGGTTTTGGCTAGAACTTACGCTGGGTTCTGAGACAGGATTTGAGTTTTAGTTTGAGATTCGATCTAAGCCCGGTTCTGAGACCTGCGCTATATCTGTGATTGGTCGATAGCGACGCCAAATCACCCAGAAACTGATCGCTCCTAAAGGGATAAACAACACAGCCGGGCTCAACGCGAACAGTGCTTCAGCACCCTCCCAGTTAATGGCATCACCGGGCAGAATTTCGCCTGTTCCCCGCTGGTAGGGCCTGACGTAGGCGTATAACAGCACAAAGGGCATTACCACGCCGTAGAGCATAAGTAATGTGGGTGCAAGCAAAGTGGTGCGCAGCTTGCGCCAGTCTCTGTCGGATGCAGGAGTGTCGTGCAGGGCTTCTCGATAAGCGCGCTCGGCCTCGGTGACCTGACCGCGTCGCGATATTAGTTTGATCGTGATCACACTGATCACCACGCCCAGCACGGCGGGATCCAGGTAGCTGGGAAAATCAATCCAACCGAAATACTGTGCCGCTGCCGGTATCACGTTGCCGAGAAAGCCCGATACGATCCCCCAGAAGGCGGCGTCTGCGGTAATGGACTTGCTCCATATGCTCATGAAGCCTACAGGTCCCCAGGAAGAAGCAAACACGGTCCCGATGAAAAGAGCAATCCAGAACACGTTGGGTGGAACAAAAAAACTGACCGCCAACACCACCAGCCCGGTCAACAACATGATGACGCGCGTTCTACCGAGAGTCAGCCCCGATGCCTCTTTGGGCAAATCATTGCTTACGCTAAACCCTACTAGCGACAGGAAGGTAGACGCCGAGGACAGGCCCGCAGCCATGATCCCTGCCAGCAGCAGCGCGCCTAGTAATCCCGGCACCAGTTCCTGAGCCGCCCAAATAATGACCGTTTCAGAGGGCTCAATCGCGGGATTGGCGAGGTTTATCAAACCTCCGATTCCGTAAACGAGTACCTGCATAACAATCACCGCAAAACACGCATAAATTGCCGATCGCAGCACAACGTGTTCATCACGCGCCATCAAATGGCGGCTGGCCTGCCAGGGGCTAACGGCGTAGACAATGCCCCAGGCCATATCAATTACGATAACCCAAATCAGGAAGTCTAGCGGCGTGGGCCAGCCTGTGCCCGGGCCAACCGTGCCATGCCAGGCCGTAATATCCCGCTTGATTTCGCTCACCGTGAGCGCTTCGACAGCGGAGGTGACTCCTCCAAAACCGTCTACAACAAAGATGACGAAGGCTATCGTTGCACCGGTAAACAACAAAAACATGAGTGTATCGGTAATGATGACGCCACGGGAACCGGCATAGAGTGTAAACGCGGTGTAGCTCACCCAGGCTGCAAGCAGGGCTTCGCGATAGCTCAAGGGGGTAAGGTCATTGAGCAGAATAGCGGTACCTTGGGTCACCACCAGTAGGTATCCACCCAGGCCCAAGACGATGGTGACCCCCGCGGCCTGCTGCACGCGACGGCTCTGGAAGCGTCTACCGAAGAATTCCGCCACCGTGGGTGCACGACTGCGACGCAGAAACGTGGCAAACAAGAGCGCGCCGTAGACATAACCGGCTACGGCAATCCCCGGCAGCAAAATATAAGGCCCGAGTTGCCCATCGTAGGTGAAGCCCGCTTCGCCTAAAAAGATCGTGGTGCTGAATACGCTCGCCACAAGCGTGCCGACGATCAATCCCGTAGGAGCTCGTCTGCCAGCAACAAAGTAGTCATCGAGCTGTTTCACCCGGCGGCCGCTGTAGCTGCCAACCGCCACAAACACCACAACGCTCAATGCTATTGTTAGGGCATAAATATCAATGGCGTTGCCCTCCTCGCCTGATTGATTTTAGCTCGCGCGCAGAATGGCTTGCGCCGCGTTGCGCCCTGGCAGTCCACTGACACCGCCACCGGGATGCGCGCCAGAACCACAGAGAAACACGTCTTTCACCGGCATTTCGTAAGCGGCGTGCCCCGGTAATGGGCGCAGAGAATAAAACTGATCAAGATGGAGCGCGCCATGAAAGATATCACCGCCCACCATATTCAGATCGCGCTCGATATCCAGCGGCGTTTTAACTTGGCGCCCGACCACCGACGCGCGAAAGTTAGGTGCATAGGCATCAATGGTATTGATGACCATGTCTGCCACTTCGTCTTTTACGGTATCCCAATCTCGACCGTCGGGCAGGTGGCGCTGAAAGTGCTGACAAAACAGGGAGGCTACATGTCCGCCGGGAGGTGCTAATGAATCGTCTTGCGTGGTTGGCACCTGCATGGAGATCACGGGTTTGCGCGACCAACCTGTTGCATGCGCATCAAAATAGGCCCGCTGAATATACTCAAGAGAGGGGCTTACCTCGATGGCTCCTTTGAAGTGTTCTTCACCCTGCCCGGCCATCGATGTAAAGCGCGGCAACTCCGACAGGGCGACATTCATGCGAAAGGTTGCGGAGTGGCTGCGATAGCCCGATATACGGCGCTGCTCACCGGCATCGAGATATTCCTCACCCAACAGCCGCTGTAGCAGAACTTGGGGGTGCACGTTGGCGGCCACATGCGCGGCGCGAATCTCCCGGCCCTGGGCGGTTACCACGCCTGCCGCTCGCCCGTTTTCTACTATCACCCGCTCTACCGGCGTATTGGTTTCAATCATCACCCCTTTGCTTTTCGCGAAAGAGGCCATGGACTGTGTGATTGCCCCCATGCCACCCCGGGCGATACCCCAGGCGCCTGCGCGGCCTTTCACTTCTCCAAAAGCGTGGTGAAGCAGTACATAGGCCGTACCCGCATGATAGGGCTCTGCGAAATTGCCGATCACGCCTTCAAGCCCCAACACGCCTTTGAGCGCTTCGCCCTCAAACCACATATCCAGATAGTCACCCAGCGATCGGGTCATCAGTTCAGACAACACCACTTGATGGCGCTTGTCGAGTTTTCGGAACAAATTGCCCGCCTTCAACAGAGTAAACGCATCACCCCAGCCACCCCCGAAGTTGGGTGGAGCCTGCATGGCGAGCTCGCGCAATGCTACGGCAACCGTTGCGATCTCCGACTCGAACTCGCCGATCCTATCTGCATCTCGTTTCGAAAAGCGCGAGATCTCGGCGCGCGCTTGATCATCATCGCGCGTCAACAGCAGATGATCGTTTTCTAAAAGGCTGAGTGTGCCGGCGGGCCGCTCCATGATATCCAGCCCGTGCTGCTCTAATTCGAGGTCTCGAATGACTTGCGGGTGCAACAGACTCACCGAGTAGGAGTACACCGAATTGCGAAAGCCCGGATGAAATTCTTCTGTGATTGCCGCGCCACCGACTATGGGGCGGGCCTCCAGAACCGTCACGCGTTTTCCGGCTTTGGCGAGATAGCCAGCGCAGGTCAATCCGTTGTGGCCTGCTCCGATGATGACGATATCAGTATCGGTTTGTTTCACGCTTCCATCCTGCCCCTTGCCTGCTGGTTGGAGTATACCGAGCGCCTTTTAGCGGGAGCCTCCGTGCCGACCGGCTAGGAAGAAGCCCACTGATGACTGTGCTCTACTCTCGCCCGCGCATTTTGGCGCGATTAGACCTAACAGGAGACTCTCGACATGCCGGAAATCAGTGTACAACATCAGTGTGCCTCACTTGCGGATCTGGTCAAAGTAGACAGCTTCGGGGAGCCCGTCGGGCCACTGCCACTGCAAACAGATAGTGGCTTCTTTGAGGGCGAGTTCGCCGTATCCGAACTGGCAGCCGGCACCTGGGAATGCGAACAAGGAACACTGGAACTCGATCTTGATGTCACGGAATTCTGCCATCTTATCGAAGGTCATTGGAAGTTCACTTCCGAAAGCGGTCTGGTGACGGAAGTCAAAGCAGGAGATAGCTGGGTGTTTCCCCGTGGTTGGAAAGGCACGGCAGAAGTCATAGAAAAAGTACGCAAAGTCTATCTCATGATGTTGCCAAAGGAGCAGTAACATTTAAACGACCGGCGTCTACGTTGTTCGCCGGATTCTAGGGCGCTGGTACAGCGCCCTTTTTTTGCCTCAAAAACTGAAGGGCTGCTAGTGAGCGCTTTGTCAAAGCGTATCCCTAAGCTTGAAGTAAGACATCCCAATGGCGAGCGCCGGGCGACGAAACCACTTGCCCCCTGGAAACGGACTGTGTGGAATGCTGGCGAGAATATTGAATCGATCCGGGTTGCCGACAAGCATTTCCGCTGTAATTCTCGCCATGATATGTATCGGTGCTACCCCGTGCCCCGAGAACGCCTGAATGTAAAACACGTTGTCGGCTAATCGGCCCAGCTGGGGCATACGATTCAACCCGATCCCGATGTTGCCACTCCAGCCGTAGTCTACTGCGATATTTGTCAATTGCGGAAACACCTTCTCCATTTTTGCGCGCAGGGTCCCCTCGAGATCTTTCGGCTCCAATCCGGTGTAATTGGATAGACCACCGAACAGCATCCGGCGATCTGGGGAAAGCCGGAAGTAGTCCAGCGCCGTGCGCGGATCACACACTGCGCAATCTCCGGGCATAATCTGCTTGGCCAATTCTTCGCTGAGCGGTTCCGTCGCGATGATGCAGCTGGTGGAAGGCAGAACCCGACACGCCAGGCGCGGGACGAGATCTCCCATATAGGCATTACCACACAACACAACGCGGCGGGCCGTGACCGACCCACGCTCAGTGCGCACAACAGGATTCGCGCCCTGCTCTATCCTGACAACGCGGCTTTGTTCGAAGATCCTAGCGCCCTGGGCGGCCGCTGCCGCAGCCTCTCCCAGACACAGGTTGAGGGGGTGCAGATGACCGTTCGCGGTATTGTGCAGCCCGCCGAGGTAACACTCGGAGTCGACATAGTCTTTGATCTCTTCTCGGTCCAGAACTTGATAAGGGTGAGGATTACCTATCTCTTTTTCAAAGTCTCGCCACTCGGCGAACTGCTTCATATGCCGTGGCTTGAGCGCAACGTCGCAGTAGCCCCATTTAAGGTCGCAATCGATGCTGTAGCGTTCGACTCGCTCCGCGATGATATCGCGCGCTTGCAGCCCCATTTGATAAATCGCTTTGACGCCCTGTTCGCCAATCTGTTTTATATAGCGATCCGGATCATGACCGATGCCGATGATCAGCTGCCCACCGTTGCGTCCCGACGCACCCCAGCTAACCCTGTTTGCTTCAAGCAGCACTGCATCGACGCCGCGCTCTGCCAGTTCGATCAGCGTGTTGGTGCCGCTGAAACCGCCACCGACGATCACAACATCAGCGGTGATGTCAGAATCTAGTGATGGATAGCCCTCGGTGGTGTTAGCGGTTGCGGCGTAGTAAGACCCGGTGTGTTCTCGTGTCTCTTTGGTTTGCTGTAGTCCAAACATGATTGTCTCCAGTTTGCGATGCTAGGGAGTACGCGGGTGAATACGTACCAGTTTAGGCATTCAAAGTGGGGACTGCGGGTCGGTGTCTTCGCCACGAAAAAAGTTCTGCCAGGCAGCATGAGTGGATGCAAAGTGGCACCAGGCGATGAACGGTGAGAGTTGTTGCCGGATCGACAGAAGCATCTGCGCATTCAGCCTGAATGTGACTTTCAAGTCAACACAACGGGCCTGCTCCCGTCCTATACGCACGGTAGACGAACGCCAGGGCCTGCTAGTATCAAACACCCTACATCTATCCGTTAGAAGCACCCATTATGAGCTACGCCTCACAGAGTGATATCGAGCAATACCTCGAGCAATATCCCCAGACCCAAATGCTGGAGCTGTTGATGCCTGATATCAATGGCCTCTTGCGCTGCAAGCGTATTCATCGACGCGAATTTTCGATGTTGTTCAATCACAGCTTCAAGGTGCCGCTGAGCATGCCCCTATTAGGCATCAGCGGTAAAATGTATGACGATAATATTGACTTGCCGGATCTGGCCGGAGACCCCGATCAGCTGCTAGTACCTTTGGCAGGAACCATCTCACCCATACCGTGGTTAAACTCCCCTACCGCCCAGGTGTTAACGCGCTTTGTGAATCAGGATATGACTCCTTCATGGACCGATCCGCGCAATGTGCTAGCGGAAGTACTCGCTCGCTTCGAGCAAGACGGGATGAAACCCGTGGTTGCGACTGAGTTGGAATTCTATCTGCTGGCACCCGGAGAGACAGATATACCGCAGCCTCTGTTGGGTGCGGTGCCCGGCACCAATCAGCGGCAGCCCGGCATTCAGTATTGCATGGCCGATGACCTGTATGACTGTGATGCGTTTCTGGATGATGTCCGCGCGGCCTGCGATGTGCAGAACGTGCCCCTTACCGCGATTCACTCCGAGTTTTCTGCCGGACAGTGGGAAATTAACACCCACCATACTGAGGACCCGTTAGAGGCATGCGATCACGCTATGCTATTGCGCCGCATTGTCAAAGGCGTCGCTCGTCGTCACGGGATCGGAGCGACATTTATGGCTAAGCCTTTTGCCGATCAGGCCGGCAATGGTATGCACATCCATGCAAGCGTATACGACGCGGCAGGCAAGAATATATTTACCGGTCCAGGGGACAACCCGCCGCAGGAATACACCGACAACATAAAGCACGCTATCGGTGGGCTGATGACAACCATGGAAGCGGCCATGGCGATCCTGGCTCCCAATGCGAATTCTTATCGACGATTCAAGGCCGGCGCCTTCACCCCTACCACACCGAACTGGGGTTATAACCATCGAGAGGTGGCATTGCGCATACCCGTGTCCAGTGAGAGCAATCGCCGGATTGAGCATCGAGTAGGTGGTGCAGACGCTAATCCATATCTGGTTACCGCCGCAGTGCTCGCCGGCATTCACCATGGTCTAAAGGAGCGCTGCGACCCCGGCGACCCGGTACCCGTAGATGCTGACCTCTCAGAAGCACCTGTTACCTTGCCGCGTCGGTGGGATGCCGCTATCACGGCTTTCGAGACGAGCGAGGTCTTGCCGAGTTATCTGGGTGAAAAATACTGCAAAGTCTTCACTGCGCTGCGCAAGGGCGAAAGTGATGACTATCACGGCCAGGTTAGTCCGCTCGATTACCTCTGGTATCTCAGAGCCCTCTGAGGTCAGATACGAATACAGGCCTCTCGACGGTACTGCGCTGGTGTCTTGCCGGTCGCTTTTTTGAAGGCGGCGTAGAACGTAGAAGTCGAGTTAAAGCCCACCGCCAATGCCACGTCCAACACCGATGGGTTAAACCGATCGGGCTGAACCAGGATGTCTGTTGCTTCCTGGATACGATAGCGATTGATGTAGTCAAAAAAGCTGACACCGTGTCCATCGTTAATCGCCTGCGATAGATGGTTGATAGAGCATCCTAGACGGCCGGCTAGTTCAGGCAGCGATAGCTCGGGGTCCAAAAACGCTTTGTCCTGCTCCATAACAGTAATCAAGCTGTTAAGCACGACTTGCTGCGCATCCGGGCTAAGCCCCGATTTGGCATAGCGCGCTCTGCCGGGTGACTCACCTCGGCGCCTAGAGGAAAGTGCCGGGTCGCGGTAGTAATCCTCTATTAAGCCTGCGCCAGCGCCATCCATCGTGATAAATTCGGCGCCCATCCATCCGCATTCGCTGCTTTGTCCACCAGGACAAGCGCGGTACTGAAAGGCGATGGTGCTCTCCCCTGCCAGCACCTCACCCACGAGCTGGTAAAAGTTTGTGTCTTTACTGAAGTAGCCTTCTAAATGCGCAATGAGTTCAACCCGATTCAGATGCCGCTGTTCGGGTATGTCGCTGTAGGTGCCGTTTTTGGAAAGATGGTCGGCGACGCCGGCCGGGTCTTGCTGATTCCAGGCGTCCAGATAACTCGCTACAAAC
>JBCCNJ010000048.1:0-30824 GCA_039025905.1 Pseudomonadota bacterium
ACGATTTACCGTGGCGTGCACGACCAAATATGCAAGGGCATACCCTTGCGCGAGCTCTGGGCGGAGTACGCCGGCAAAGTGACTGGGACTTGCAAGGGCAAGGGCGGGCCCATGCATGTTACCCATCCGGAGACGGGCAACATGGTGACGACAGGCATTGTGGGTGGATCGTTGCCGATCGCTAACGGCTTAGCGCTGGCATCGCAGCTCGACGGTAACGCCCGGGTCAGCGTCGCGACGTTTGGTGACGGTGCGAGCAACATTGGCGCTTTCCATGAGTCTTTGAATATGGCCTCACTGTGGCAACTGCCGGTTATTTTTCTGTGCCAGAACAATCTTATTGCCGAGCATACCCGGTTCGAAAAGGGCACCGCCGTCGAGCGTGTGGCTGATCGCGCTGCCGCCTACTCTATGCCGGGTGTACGCGTTGACGGCAACGACCCCATCGCCATGTACCAGGCCGCCGGCGAGGCGGTACAGCGTGCGCGTTCAGGTGGTGGCCCCACGTTGATCGAAGCCATGACGTTTCGATTCAACGGACACCTTATTGGCGATCCGGATGAACACTGGCGAGAGGGTGAGAAAGAGGCCGCCATTGCCAGGGATCCTGTGCCGGCTCTGCGCGCCTACCTGATTGATCAAGGCCATGCGACGAATGCGGAACTTGAGCTCATTGAGCGAGAAATCGATGCGCAGATTGATGATGCCGTCGAGTTTGCTCAAGCCAGTACCGAACCAGGATTAGAAGAACTAACACGGGACGTACTGGCCAAGGAGGTTGCGTGATGGGTGACAAGATCAACTTCGTGCAAGCCATAAACCGGGCGATGTTTGATGCGATGGAGGTTGATGCCGACGTCATCTTACTCGGCGAAGATGTGGCGGATGAAGAGGGCGGTGGTGTGGTTAAAGTAACGCACGGCCTGTCCGCGGCCTATGGCTGTGATCGCGTTCGATCTACGCCTATTGCTGAAGAAGCGATTATGGGGGCCGCCATCGGCGCCTCCCTCGTCGGCAAGCGTCCTATCGCAGAGATCATGTTGATGAATTTTATGACGGTCGCCATGGACCAGTTTGTAAACCACGCAGCCAAGCTGCGATTTATGTCTGGTGGGCAGACGAGTGTGCCGCTCACGGTACGCACGATGACCGGCGCGGGAGGCGGCGCAGGCGGGCAACACACCGATATGCTCGAGGCCTGGTTTGCGCATGTGGCCGGCATCAAGGTTGTTGTGCCCTCCACACCCGCTGATGCCTACGGGCTACTGCGTGGCTGCATTGAAGATGACGACCCCTGTTTATTTGTCGAGAATCTGCCTACTTATTGGACTATGGGAGAGCCACCTGCGGCGTACGAAGCGCTGCCCCTGGGCAAGGCTTGTGTCGAAGTTGAAGGCACGGATCTCACACTTATCAGCTACGGTCGCAGCATGATGGAATGCAGGGAAGCCGTGGCTGCACTGTCTGCGGAGGGCGTCAGTGTTGAACTCATCGATTTAAGAACGATCGCTCCTTTCGACCTGGATACCGTATTAACGTCGGTTGCGAAGACCGGCCGCGCGGTGATAGTCCACGAGGCTGTGACGCCCTTTGGTGTGGGGGCTGAACTCTCAGCGAGGATTACCGAGGAGTTGTTCTCTGGCATGCGAGCCCCCGTGGCGCGTGTGGGCAGCAGTTTTAATGCCGTGCCTTACGCTGTTGCGCTTGAGACTAACCACTTGCCTACCACGCAGCGTATTGTCGCTGCCTCTCAGAACACGCTTCATTAACCTTGCATCCCTGCGCTGGAGAACGAAACAGTGACTCATGTAGTAGTACCCAAGCTCGGCATGGCCATGTCAGAAGGCACGCTCACAGAATGGCTAGTGAAGGACGGCGAAAATGTGGAGGAAGGGCAGGTACTGTTTTTGCTCGAAAATGATAAGGCTGTGCAGGAAATCGAATCCCCAGCTTCCGGGACGATACGAATTATTGCAGAGGAAGGAGAGACCTACGATGTCGATGCCATATTGGCTGAGATCACATCAGTTTAGCGATCGTCAAGCTGGGCCAGACTATGCCAGATAAACTGCAAGCGGCGGGCTATGTCTCCGCACACATCGCCTCTCTGCCCGATCTTCCAGCGATTGATCACGCGCAATACGGTGACGTAGAAACCCAGCCGTTGGATCGCATTCAGGCGATTGGGGGTGACTTTTTAGCACGCAACTGGGTGACGATTCCCCATGTCACTCACCATGATGAAGCGGATATTACAGCGTGTGAGGCGCATCGGAAGTCTGTCGCAGCATCCGCCTGTGAGACCAAACCGACGCTGCCAGCGGTGCTTGTGAAGGCGTTGACGCTGACATTAAAGCAATACCCCAAGTTCAATGCGTCACTGGACAGCTCCGGGAAATCGCTGGTGTTAAAGCACTACTACAACATTGGAGTGGCAGTGGATACACCCGCCGGGCTGCTGGTACCCGTGATTCACAATGCAGATCAAAAGACGGTGGTGGAGATCTCGGGTGAGATTGCCGATCTCTCTGAACGCGCCAGAGGAAAAGGGCTTCCAATGAGCGCCATGAGCGGTGGGTCATTCACGATCAGCTCCATCGGTGTATTGGGCGGCACCAGCTTTACGCCGATCATCAATGCGCCTGAAGTCGCGATATTGGGGGTCACGCGATCCTACTGGAAGCCACATCGCGCCGAGGGTGACCAAGTGAACTGGCGTTTGATGCTACCGCTGTCACTGTCCTACGACCATCGTGTGATCAATGGCGCCGATGCGGCGCGATTTCTAACCAGCTTGGCCGCCGTGCTGGCGGCACCTGAAAACGTGGAAGCGTAATCATGGAAGATACTCTGTTTTCAATCGCAGGAAGAGTTGCACTGGTCTCGGGTGCGAGTTCTGGCCTGGGTGAGCGCTTCGCGGTGCTGCTCGCATCGCGCGGCGCGAAGGTTGTCTGTGTGGCTAGACGCGAGGATAAACTGGCCGATCTTGTGGGCGAAATCAGGCACCGTGGCAATGACGCCTTAGCTGTTGCCGCCGATGTGACCGATGAGGCAACGCTGATCAAGGCGTTTGATGTTGCTGAGGCGGAATATGGGCCAGTGGAAATCCTGGTTAACTGCGCAGGTATTCAGTCAATGGCTAACGTGCTCGATATGTCTGAGGAGCAGTTTACCTCTGTGTTGGACATCAATGTCAGCGGCATGTGGCGAACGGCGAAACTGTGCGCGCAACGTCTGGTAAAAGCCAAGACGCCAGGCTCTATCATCAATATTGCTTCAATACTCGGCATGCAGGTCAGGCCTTCGTTTTCAAATTACTGTGCGTCCAAGGCGGCGGTGCTGCATATGACGAAGGCGTTGGCACTGGATTTGATGCCGCACCGCATTCGGGTGAATGCCCTTGCGCCAGGGTATTTTGAAACAGAATTGACGCGCTTTTGGCTGCAGTCAGAAGAGGGTCAGCTGGCAATGAGCAGGCTGCCAATCGCCCGCTTCGGCGAACTTAAAGAATTGGATGGTCCGTTACTGTTACTGGCGAGCGATGCCTCAAGCTATATGTCGGGCAGTGTGTTGACCGTCGATGCGGCGCACAGCGTGAGCGTGCTCGAATAGCAACAAAGTTGGTTTGTATTACTCGCTAATCAGGAAAGAAAATGGCAACAAATTACGACGCGCTCATAGTCGGTGCTGGCCACAATTCGCTAACCACCGCCGCCTACCTCGCGAAGGCGGGCCTCAAAGTCTGTGTGCTTGAAAAGAATGAGATTATCGGCGGCGGCGCGGTAAGCCGCGAAGTTACCGCGCCCGGCTTCAAGCATGATACGCACGCAACGGGCATGATCATTATCATGGCCAACCCCATGATCAAACACGACGAGCTTGAATTACAGTCCCGATTTGGTCTCGAATTCGATTCTCCGGAGGGAACCTATGTCTCTCTATATGATGACGAGACCTGGATGGGGACCTTTGTCAGTCTCGATAAAACCTGTGAGACCATTGCCAAGTTTTCGCAAAAAGATGCGGAAACCTACCGCAGCTTTGTTTCCAAGACGACTCAACTGGGGCCACTGTTAAGCGCCGGTATGTTCAAGCCGCCGCTGCCGTTCGGTGCCTTTATGGGCATGCTGGATCAAAGCCCTCTAGGTCAAGACCTGATTGGCTCGATGTTGATCAGTGCGACCCAACTGATTTGCGACATGTTTGAGCATGAGAAGGTGCGAATGCACTTTATCAAATGGGTTGCCGAAGGCATGGTGCATCCAGACGAGCGCGGTTCTGGCATCTATATGTACGCATTGACCGCGGTAGCCCACACGCAGGAGGAGACCTCGGTTCGTGGCGGCACACAGGCGCTAAGTGATGCCCTTGGGCGCTGTATTGAGCACCATGGCGGTGAGATTCGCACCAACACCTGGGTGAAAAAAGTGATTAACTCAGGCGGCAGAGCGACCGGGGTCGAGCTGAGTGATGGCGAAATCCTGCACGCGAATCGCTGCATCGTTGCCAATATTCATCCGCACTTATTGGGCGAACAAGTCGATGGTCTTGACGAGGAGCTTGTCGCTGAGGCGAAGCGCTGTGAGCTGTCTTCCTTTGGCGCAATCAATACGCACTGGGCGCTGCACGACGCGCCCAGTTACCGATGTCCTGAGATCAATAAGTCGCTGCTGGTGGAGTGTGTTCCGTCTACGCTGGAAGGTTTGAAAGCCGGCCTGGACGACTGCCGCGCCGGTACGCTCGCCTCAACCTTTAATGCCGTTATTGCTCACCACACCAATCACGATCCCTCGCGCGCGCCTGCGGGCAAGCATACGCTGTACCTGTATTGCTTTGCGCCCTTAGCGCTGCGCAATACGGGCCCTCTGGGTGCGCGCGATGTCGACGGTTGGTCAAGCGAGATTCGCGATCAGTACAAAGACTGGATGATGCAGGAGTACGGCAAATACTGCACGAATATGTCCGCGGACAACATCATTGCTTCTGCTGCCGAGTCACCGGCAGACATGGCCCAGTGGTCGCCCAGCTTTCAACAGGGTGATATTTTCGGCATCGGCAATTGGATTCATCAGTATTTGGGTCGACGACCCACCCCGCGGCTGGCGCAGTATGCGGTACCTGGCGCTGAGGGCCTGTATTTAGCCGGCCCGTTTATGCACCCCGGAGGCGCCATTACCGGTGGTGGGCGCGCGACCGCCATGAAAATTCTGGATGATGCGGGAGCTGACGTTTCCGAAATTATGATGATTTAGCAGATTAATGTGAAAGAGTGAATGCACGATGAAGATCTATAACACAGACGGCAGTGTCCTCATGGAAGTAAAGTCGTTTAGTCGAAATGGCAGCAATCTTGAGTTTACGGGCACCGTCATGGGCGCCATGCCGGCAAAAGGCGTATTGACGCCGGAAGAGAGTCGCTCGGCCTTCAAGCTCATCAAAGGCTTCAGTCTTTGGGCGTTTTTGTTCACTTTCTTGTTCAGAAGCTCAAAGCGCGAGCGCGCCGTGGCGCAGAGCAAGCCCCATATTGGATGAAGTATTTGTTCCCCATTGCCTTAACTCTCTGATGCGTGAAGTCAGACATAGTGCAGCCGCGAACCAAAGCTGAATCCTTAATAGGCCACGCTTGGCGCAGACGAGAGCGGTAGCGTTATGAACGAAATCTGCCGATCCCTGGGATGCGAGTTTCCGCTTTTTGCATTCAGCCATTGCAGAGATGTGGTTGTCGAGGTCAGCAAGGCTGGAGGATTAGGTGTTCTCGGTGGCAGTTCCTTTACGCCTGAAATACTAGAGCAGGAGCTGAGCTGGATCGATGAGCGGATAGCGGGTAAGCCCTACGGCGTCGACATCTTGATTCCTGAAAACCTCGGCGATGTCGGCGACGATATATCGCTAGATACATTGAGATCGCAGGTGCCACAGGCGCAACGGGCGTTCACCCGAGATCTGCTGCAGCGCCATGGCGTCAATGTCAGCGACAGTCAGCTCGTGCAGGACGAGATGCCCACGATCATCAGCGACATAGGTCATCGTCTGCTGGATGTCGCCTTTCAGCATCCTATAAAGATCATCGTGAACGCTTTGGGCATTGCACCGCAATCGCTCATTCAGCGCGCACGCCAACATCAGGTATTGGTCGGTGCTCTGGTGGGAGCGAGGGAACACGCCATTCGGCAGGTGGAAGCGGGTGTCGACGTTATTGTCGCGCAGGGCACCGAAGCGGCCGGTCACTGCGGTGAGGTGTCTACGCTGGTACTGGTTCCTGAAGTTATCGATGCTATCGCAGACCAGCGATCGGTACCGGTATTGGCCGCAGGCGGTATCGTGACTGGTAAGCAAATGGCGGCTTGTATGGCGCTTGGGGCACAGGGCGCATGGACGGGTACTGTCTGGTTGTCGACCCCACAGTCAGAGGTCTCTGAGGCGATAAAGCAAAAAATGTTTGCAGCTAGCTCACGGGATACTATTCGATCAACAGCGCGTACGGGCAAGCCCTCCCGTCAATTACACTCCGCGTGGCACGATGCCTGGCATGGGCCAGACTCACCTGGGACATTGCCCATGCCGTTGATGTCGATGCTAGCGGAACCGGCTTTCACCGCCATTGATAGAGCAATTGACAAAGGCGATGAACGCGCCACGGTACTGTCCAGCTACTGGGTCGGGCAGGGCGTGGGTATGGTCAATTCGCTCAAGTCCTGCCGCAGCGTTGTCGCTGAGTTCAAAGAGGACTTTGGAGATGCGGTGTTGTCAATGAGTGCGCTCTTGGAAAAATAATGAGGCATGCGTACCATGGCGCCAGCCAAGGACGCCTAATGCACATCACGGATGTTGTAACGCAATCGGATGAGGCAGAATTGAAAGCAGGAACAAGACTAAGCCTGCGGATATCGGTTGAGCCCAGACAGGCTAAACCAATAAAAGCTTCGCCAAAGGGTGTAAGTACTCCTAAGGGTTTTAAAGCCCTCGCGTTTTCGCACGAATCTACGTTTTTCTTGGAACCGACCTGAAAAGCTAGTGTGGAAAATAAAAACATACATAAATGTTTGAAAAGAACATTAATGATGATTATACTGTTCTTCACAGAAGACAAGGTGCGCAGGATTCAGTCCCGAACCAGGCCCGCCGCTAAGGGCTTGAGAGCATCAACTCATAACAGTGTCTTCTGGACAATAAGAGCAAGGAGAATCTAGATGATGTTCAAACCCCAGCAATTGGCGGTCGCAGTAGCTAGTATTTATTGTTCTACGCTTACCGTATCGGCCCAAGCACAGGGCCCGGCCCTAGAAGAAGTTTTTGTTACTGCGCAAAAGCGCACCGAGTCCTTACAAGACGTACCCATCTCTATTGTTGCAATATCTGGCGACACGCTGGAGCAGGCGGGTTTCAACAATCTGCAGGAACTCAGCTTTATTATGCCCAACGTGACGATATTGCAAGAACAGATCACGGATCGCATTAATATCCGGGGCATTGCATCAGGTGGTAATCAGGGTTTCGACCAATCGGTTGGGCTTTTCTCTAGTGGTGTCTATTTAGCGAGAGGTACGCAGTTCCGCTCTGCGTTTCTCGATGTAGGTATGTTGGAGGTGCTGCGAGGTCCTCAGTCCACTCTGTTCGGAAAAAACACCATTGCCGGTGCCGTGAACATCACACCGCGGCGCCCTGACTATGAGTTTGGCGGTGAGTTGCGAGCGGACTATGAAACGGAATTTGAAAGCTGGAGCACATCGGGGTTCTTAACAGGCGGCTTGACGGACACGCTCGCAGCCCGTTTCGCTTTCAATATACGGGACGAGAAAGGCTATATTGATAACGAACTGCTCAATACTACAGAGCCGGACGGCGACTCCGATAACTACCGCGTGTCTTTGCTGTGGGAGCCCAACGATAACCTGGCGGTTAACCTGTCCTATGAAGCCTACAGCATTGATCAAGATGGCAAGGGGTGGGAGTTGCTGGTTTACGAGCAGTTGGACCCTGCCACTGGTGCAGTCATCGATCCGGACTTTTGTCCCGAGGCCGGCATCCCAGGCTGCGGCCAAGATCTGGTGACCTATGGCACCAATGTCGCAACGGTGGGCGACACCACAAACTTTGAAGAAGAAGAGCAATCAAAACTCGATACGGATTTAACTGCGCTGAATATTGAGTACCAGTGGGGCGACTATACGATTAATTCAGTGACGGGGTATTCCAATTCCGAACTGTTCGAGATCAATCCGTCGGCAGGTATTCCGTTTGCAACGACCAATACCAACCAAGACGAAGACTTTGAATCCTGGAGTCAGGAATTGAGGATCGCATCCGGTTTGGATCAAACGATAGAGTGGCTGGCAGGAGTTTATTACGAGTACAACGAATATAAGTTGAAGGAACAGATCAACATCAACGACTACTTCGTGCTCGGCCCATTCGCGCTAGGTGCACCGGGTCCGCTACTGGGCTTCAATCCGCGCATCAATCAGGATTTTGATCAGGAATCGGAAACCTGGGCCGTGTTTGGCCAGGCCACCTGGAATATCACGGATTCGTTTCGCTCAACCCTCGGCTTACGTTATAGCGACGAGGAAAAGAAGGCGACGCAGAGTTACCTCACAGATCTACCGGCGCCCTTTGATGTGGCATTCGGTGCAGAAAACCACATGATTCCTGAGCAAACCTATGAAAAGGACAACTGGTCGCCGTCGGTCAACTTTCAGTGGGACGTGAACGATGAAGTAATGCTTTACGCCACCTGGAGTATTGGCTACAAATCCGGGGGCTTCGATGCGCGTATTTCCTTCGATGGCACCATCGATGGTGTTAACGATCAGGCAGCCCTGGAGGAGAACTTCCAATACGAACAAGAAAAAGCGACGACCTATGAAGTAGGGCTTAAGTCCGCGTTTGCCGGTGGCGCAGCGGAGTTTAATGCGGCTGTGTTCTACACCGAATACGAGGATCTGCAGTTTTCGATCTTCAACGGCGGTCTCGCCTTCCTCGTGGACAATGCTGCAGGCGTTGATCTGCAGGGTTTCGAGTTTGATGTGCGCTGGCAGCTCACCGATGGCTTGCGGCTGAGCGGTGGCGGCGGTTATCTAGACTTTGAATTCTCTGACTTTGAGGATGGTGCCTGCGATATTTATGCGCAGACTGCGGCCGGTGGTGGTCTGGCTGGTTGCACCGTAGACCGCTCAGGTGAAACGGCCATGAATGCGCCTGAATACACCGCAAACCTAACACTTGAGTGGGTGGGGGATATTACTTCAAACGTGGAGCTGCAGTTGGGTGCAACCGTGATGTATGAAGACAACTTCTTCGTTGCCCCCGACTTGGACCCGCTGTTGGAACAGGGTTCATTCACCAAACTCAATCTGCGTTTGGGGGTTGGTAGTATTGATGGCCCCTGGAGCTTCGCTTTTCGCGCCAACAATGTGACCGATGAGGATACTTTCCACTACGGCACCGACATACCGCTGTTTGAAGGCGCGAGGTTTGTGCTTGCAGATATGCCCCGCACCTATACGATTGAAGGTGTCTACCGCTTTTGATCGTAGTATGAACCCGGGCGATGTGAGTCGGCATAGCCCGATTGGGTGACGATGGATTACCTTGAAGACAGACAATCGGATTCAGCACCCGGCGGGCACTGTTCAAGGATAGCACTGTGAAATCGCCGCTTGAGGATATGCCGGTTATAGTGGGTATAGGCGAGGCTATAGAACCGCTCACATCGCCTCTGGACAACCCGTCTTCACCCCAAGCGCTTATTGCGCGCGCCGCCGCGGCAGCATTGCAGGATGCGCTGCCGCAGGCGGATCTCGCGCCTTTCATCGACGTGCTGATTGCGGTGAGAACATTTGCCGATTCTACGGCGCACTGGCCCACGCCCTTTGGCAGTTCCAGCAACCTGCCACGCTCGATCGCCGAACGTATCGGAACCGCACCCAAACGGGCTGTTTACACTGAAGTGGGTGGCGATGTACCGCAGCGCTATGTGAACGAGTGCTGCGAGAAGCTGGCGCGAGGCGACGCGTCGATGATTCTAATAGCTGGCGGTGAAGCGATCGCCAATACGAAAGCAGCCGCTAAAGCAGGGCTGGCACTCGATTGGGCTGAACATCCCAAAGGCGGTCTGGAAAACCGTGGCCTGGGGATCGATGGCTTAATCGCACCGGAAGCGATCAGGCACCAACTGTTTTCCGCACCTCTTGGCTATGCACTCTGCGAGATCGCCAGACGCGCACGCCAGGGGGACTCACCCGACGCGTATGCCGATGCGATGGCGGAGCTACTGGTACCGCTGTCTCAGGTTGCGGCGGGCAATCACAAGGCGATGTTCCCGCAAGCATTCACCGCACAGGAGATCAAAACACCGACGGCCACTAATGCTTATACCGCCTATCCCTACACGCGCGCGATGGTGGCGAAAGACGCCGTGAATCAGGCAGCCGCGCTGCTACTGACGACCCGGTCAAAGGCGCTTGCGCTCGGCGTGGCGGAAGAAAAAATGACTTACCTGCATGCCTATGTTGCCCTTAACGATAAGTCACTTCTTGAGCGAGAGGACCTGAGCCGCTCGATGGCGTTAGAGACGGCCTATGAGTATTTGATGAAACGCGTCGGAAGCAACAGCTCCAAATTGAAATACTTAGATATATATAGCTGTTTTCCCATTGTGCTATCAGAAGCGAAAGCCGCCTTGGACATAGGGCAAGCGTCCGACATGCCGCTGACGCAGACGGGTGGACTGCCCTTCTTTGGTGGGCCTGGAAACAATTATTCCATGCACGCTATCGCTTCGGTGGTGAGGCGATTGCGTCACGATACGGCTAGCCTGGGCCTGGTTCATGCTAATGGCGGTTACATGGATAAACACGCCATCGGCATCTATGGGTGTGAGCCAGGTTGGCAGGTCTGCGACAGCGGGCCTGCCCAGAGAGCGCTTGACGATAAGGCAGCGCAGGAGCTCGAACCCCACCCGCGTGGCGAAGCCACGATTGAAACCTATACCGTACAGTTTGCGCGGGGGCAGCCCAGCTATGCAGTGGTCGTCGGTAGGCTCAAGCAATCAGGGCGGCGTTTTATTGCAAACAATTGCGAGGATGACCAGGACATACTCCAGAGATTGATGGCGTCGGACCTCGTGGGTGCCGACATTTTGGTGTCATCGCTGGAAGCGGGCAATCGTGTGCGGCTGGTTGACGCCTAACCGTGTAAATGCGCGTGAGCGCGCAGCATGAATTGCCTGAGGTATTTAGCAGATTTGGGTATCGCAACGCCCGGCCTCGATTTGCGTCAGGCGCGGTGAGATAGGGGAGGTATAAATGGCAAACCGCGAAGAGCTGTCGCCACTGTCGATCTTGCAGGCGCAGCGTGATGCATTTCTAGCCGATGATTTTCCGTCTGCGAAAACGCGTATCGATCGTATCGACAGAGTACGAGACATTCATGTGCGCTATAAGCGGCAGATTGTTGAGGCATTAGAGGCAGACTTTGGTAGCCGCCCCCAAGGTCAAAGCCTGGCAACTGACGTATTGTCTACCATTATTGAAGTGAAAGAGACGCGCAGCAAAATCCAGCGCTGGATGAAACCCGAGCGCCGCAAGACACCGCTATTGATGTGGCTCACAGGGGGTAGGGCGGAACTGCAGTTTCAACCGCTGGGTGTGGTTGGCAATATCTCACCTTGGAACTTTCCGGTTGGATTGGCCTTTCATCCTACGGTGGGGGCACTGGCCGCCGGCAACCGGGTGATGCTGAAACCATCTGAGCTGGCGCCGCGAACTTCACAGCTGATTCGAGAGATGGTCGAAAGCGCTTTCGACACCACCGAACTTGCCGTCGTGACCGGGGGTGTTGAGGAGGCGCGGGCCTTTAGCCAGCTCCCCTTTGATCATTTGATCTATACTGGTGGACCTGATGTCGCCAGAGCGGTGATGCGTTCAGCGGCCGATAGTCTGGTCCCTCTCACCTTGGAATTGGGCGGTAAGTGCCCGGTTGTAGTCGGCAGGTCTGCCGATATCAGATTGGTGGCAGATCGCGTCATGGGTACCAAAACGCTAAATAGTGGCCAACTGTGCCTAACGCCTGACTACGTACTGCTTCCCGAAGGCGCAGTTGAGACATTCATTGACGAGGCGTTTAAGGTGCTCGCCAAGTGCTATGCATCGCTGGCAGATAATCCTGAACACACAGCGGTAATCAACGAACGGCACTGGTGTCGCCTTAAGGGGTACATAGATGACCTTGAGTTGCGTAAGACTCGGGTTGAAGTCTTCAACCCGGCCAAGGAAACCTTTGACTGTCCCAAGACTCATAAGCTGCCGTTTTCGTTTCCTATCGATCCCGATGACGATGCGTTAGTTATGCAAGACGAGATCTTCGGGCCGATCTTGTCGTTGAAGTCCTATCGATCGCTTGATGAGGCCATCGACTTCATTAACCGAAAGCCGAGGCCCTTAGCTCTTTACTATTTCGGTAAGGACAAGCAGGAAATCGAAGCGCTTTGTCAGCGCACCACGTCAGGCGGCTTGACCATCAACGACTGCGCGCAGCACGCAACCATTCCAGATCTACCCCTGGCGGGTGTCGGCAATAGCGGTATGGGTGCTTATCACGGGCGGCACGGCTTTTTGCAATTCAGCCACAGCAAAGCGGTGTACCGACAAGGAATGCTCAGTATGGGCAAGCTGATGCGGCCGCCCTACGGTAGGCGCAAAGTCAAACTGATGGAATCACTGATTCGCTAGCTGACGGGACTGTCCTATAGATCGCGCGGGCCTTGGTCATACTCCACGCTGGCAACAAAGCTGTGATTGTTGGTCGACGTAGTGAAGGTCCACTGCAGCCTTTCACAAATTCTACGGCAAATCTCCAGGCCGTAACCGAACTGCTGAGTTGAGGTCGGATCTGCCATCCCATTGGTCACGCATATTGCCTTAGCGCTGACTGTAATCGTGATGTGATCTGCCCCGTGCTGAACAGCGTTGCGCAGCATGTTGTCCACCAAAATGGCAAACAGGGGTGGCGAAACGACAACCGTTTGCGAGGGCGGCACATCCAGCTCTACCCGAAATTGCTTCGCCGACAGCGCCTGGCGATATTTCTCCAGCGTGCTATCAAGCACCGTTCGTACGGGAACAGACTCAGTTTCGAGTACCGCATCCTCCTGACCGAGGCACAAAAACACCTCGAGCAGGCTATTCAGATTTTCGCAAGAAGATTGAATGCGTTTAATATTCCGCTGCTTCTTCTGTGCACTGACCTCGGGCAGTTCTAAAACTGAAGTGCTGTTGACTATCACCGCCAGTGGTGTACGCATCTCATGGCTAGCATGACGTGTGAATAACTTCTCTCGTTCAAGGGCTTTACTGAGACGGTCCACAAGGCTTCCCAATGCTCGGCTGAGCATGCCGATCTCGTCAGTGCGCCCGCAGCCGAAAAAGACGCCCTTGTTCCCACCGCTATCTGCGACGTCTCGAGCAAGTGCCGAGATAGGACGCGTTAAGCTGCGGGCGATAAAAATAGCGACCAGTACGGCGATGACCGTGACGATGACTGCGATGAGCGATATGGCGCTCAAAATGGAGGGCGTGAGCCGTTCGATCGTCGAGAAACCACTTTCATCTAGCACCATGACCACTTGTCGTTCGCTCTGGGGCAGTGCGCTGACAAGGATCTGTAAGCTGTTGTCCTCGCTTTCGGATAGGCCCTGTTCTAGAGCCTTAAATGCGCTCGGCAGCGACAGGTCGTCGCGCCAATAAGACCTTAGATAGCTGGTGCGCGGCAGCGCTGGCGACGCTGTGTTGTCGCGATAGTCATCGGCGAATCGATCGAACTCGCGTTGCAGGTATTCTTTAGATATGTAGTCTTCTGTATTTTCTATCGCACTGACCAACAGCAGGCTATAAAGGGCTGATATTGCAGCCGCGAAGGGCACTAACGTCCACAGCGTGCGCCTGAATGTAGAGCTAGTTTGGGATTGCAAGACGATACCCTTGACCGTGCACAGTGTGCAGCAGGTCACTGTTGAATGGTTTGTCCAATTGCTGACGCAAGCGATAGATATGAGTGCGCAGCGGATCGCTCGATGGCATTTCATCATGCCAGATTGCCGCCTCCAGTTCCTGGCGGCTGACTATTTCGGGGGCGGACTGTACCAGTGTCGCCAATAGTCTGAATTGAATGCCATGTAGGTCGAGTTTGTGTCCGTCGCGACTGGCCTGCTTGTTCATGTGATCCAGTCGCAGCGGACCTAAGACTTCAATAGCGGTATGACTGCGACGTGTTCGTTGTAGTAGCGCTCTCAAGCGCGCGACCACTTCCTCTGGCGCAAAGGGCTTAATCAGATAGTCATCGCCCCCGGCATCGAACCCCTCGAGCTTGTCTTCAAGTGTAGCGCGCGCCGTGAGAAACAGTATTGGGGTGGAGTCGTGCTGGACATCGCGTAGTGTCCTGCAGGTGGCCAGGCCGTCCATGATCGGCATCGCGATGTCCATAACCAATGCGTCGTAAGCGGTCTGTCTGGTCAACTCAAGACACATTTCACCGTCATAGGCATAGTCGACATCGAATCCTTGCTCGGTGAGATAGTCCCCTAGCGATCCCGCGAGCTGCAGGTCATCCTCAACGATCAGTATCGACTTCATCAGTGATATGTCTTAGCAGAACCCGTAGCTGTTCCGTGGTGGATTATGCGCTATTGCTCCTCCACATTCATGTGCTGTGGCCAATCGAAGCCCATATCTGCATAGGCTTTTTCCAGGCAGGCGAGATCAAAGTCCTTGCCGGAGGCATCTTCGCCGGGTGCACCCGCGATGCCAATGCCGCCGATGACCTGCTTGTTGTAGATAATGGGAGTACCCCCTCCTAATGTCGTCAGCCCAATCGCATGGAAGGTGTCAGCCAAAGTGGGCTCGTGATCGTTTTTATCGACAACTAAGTGTGTTGCCAGCCGCCTGGAGGCCGCTGTTTTGGCTTTACGGATACTGGTTTCTACAGCGTGGGGAAAGGCACCGTCCGCGACAAGAAGGGATTTCAGCTGCGCTCTCGCATCCACCACCGTCACGGCAACGGAAAAGCCGTGCTCAGCACAGTGTGTCATCGCCCGTTCAGCCAGTCGTTTGGCAGGATCCAAAGAGATAAATGATTCTGTGTAAGTAACCTCAGCTTGAGCGAGGTGGGTGGCAAAAAGCAGAGAGCTGATGGCCGTTAGGGCTTTTAGATTCAACATGGGTTTTCCTGTTGGTGGACTCAGTTCAGCTCATTGTGCGCGCCAAGATGTGAACGGCTTGTGAACAGTGGCGCTATCGTTCCTTCACATTTCCTTCACGGCGCTGTCTGTAGTCTCTGTCGCTTCATGTTTTACCGTGCGATTGGAGTGGCAGTGATTCTCAAACCTATTCAATACATGGCGATTGCGATAATGCTGCTGCTCGCGGCGTGTGGCAGTGAGTTTGATAGTAGGCGTGCCGGCCTTACGCCAGAGGAGGCGTATAGCGGCCTGTTGTCTGGAGGTATCTTCTCAGCGATTCCCGAAGGTCCGGTTTATCCCGCGGACGACCCATTTTCTCAGGCAAAGGCATCGCTCGGTGAAATGTTGTTTTGGGATCCATTGCTGTCTGGGGATCGGGATACGGCTTGCGCCAGTTGTCACCACCCTGAGCACGAGTGGGCCGACGGTCGTGCACTTTCCATAGGCGTTGGTGGGCAGGGCTTAGGACCGAATAGAATCGGTCATAAACTCACCCCTCTGCATTCGCCCTCGGTGCTGAACGTTGCATTTGTTGGGCTATCGGGTGAGCCATCACCTGTCTTTGTTTCGGGCCCTTATTTTTGGGACGGTCGCGCAAATACGCTTGAGGCTCAAGCGATTGAGCCCATAAAGAATGAGGTTGAGATGCGTGGCAGTAGTTACACAGAAGATGACATTTTGCCAGAGATTATTAACAGGCTGGAGCGTAACGCTGAATATGTGACGCTGTTTACGCTCGCCTTCGGTACTGATGTGCAGATTAGCGAAGAGACTATTGCCAGGGCTTTGGCTGCCTTCCAGCGAAGGCTGATCACCAAACCAACACGTTTCGATCAATTTTTGAATGGCGATACTAGTGCGTTGAGCGTGGCGGAATTAGAGGGGCTCAATACCTTTATCGACGTGGGCTGTGCCGCCTGCCATAACGGACCAATGCTCTCTGACTATGCGATAGATCCCACCCGGCCAGTAATACGCGATAAGCCATCGGTACGAACTCCGAGCCTGCGCAATATCGCCAAGACCGCTCCGTACATGCACGACGGATCCAAGGCAAGTCTGTCCGATGCGATCGCGTTCTACGAAGATCGAAGTGATCTGGAGGTCACGCTAGATGAAGGAGATGTCGCACCCATCGAGGCCTTTCTGAAGGCGCTGACCGATGACGCTATATATAGGGAGGTACCGGCACAGGTGCCCAGTGGGTTAGCGGTGGGTGGCGACATGAACCCATAGATCAACACAGGCCTTGCAAACGCTTGCATATTGCTAGACGTCTCCATGTGTTAATGCAGAAACAACGGCTTGGCAGTAGCTCTCCAATAAATATGTCCGTTGCTGCTTGACCTCAAGCAAGGTTGAGGTTGCAAAGTACCCTCGAGATTAACGGAGGGATGCGAAAAAATGACGGTATATGCAGTAATAGGCGCGAGCCGCGGCATAGGTGCGGCGGCGACAAAGCAACTGGTTGCACAGGGGAACAAGGTGATAGCGGTTTCCCGGACCCCAGCCGCGGCCGGAACCTGGGTGCAGGCTGATATTGGAACAGACGCCGGTATCGCTAGGGTCGTTGATGCGGTGCAAAGGACGTTAAAGGCGCTTGGCGAGAAGGTCGGCCTGGATGCGCTGCTCTTTCTCGGTGGTGTTTGGGAGCAAGGTGCTTTCACCAAAGTCTATGACTTCTCTTCATCGCCCATCGAGGAAACACGGTTCTTGATGTCCGTGAACCTGACGGCTCCCATACTGTTGGCGCAGGCATTGGCGGTGGATTTGTCGCGATCGGCGAACCCAAAAATTATCCTAAATGGCTCGACGTCGGGTCTGCAGAACGCCGCAACCCCTGAAGTGGCAAACACGGCAACAAAATTTGGCTTACAGGGCGCGGCGGAGGCATTGAATATCTCGCTCAGGGGCCATGGCATTAGTGCCACGGTGGTGAATTTCGACAACGTCGCAACCCCGGAAGTAATCGATGATATTGCGACAGGTCTGTTCGGGCCACAGACGCCGATTCCAATGTCTGACCTGTTGACCACCTATGACTATCTTCTCAAACTCAGTGCAGACACCGTGCCGCAGACAATCAATCTCATGCAAAAATATCCGGAGGCCTAGAACCAGGTGCTCTACAGCGAGGGCGGCGGAATCAATCTGACTCGAGGCCTCGAACCAGTGCTTTACCCATCCGGCTATTAAAGCGAGAGGAAAAGTCGCAGTGCGCTTGACTCTCGCAAGGGCCGTAAGAAAAATTTACGCAGGACTGGTTGCGGCAAGCAACGCCAATGTCTTTCCGCCAATTGAAACCCCGAGCCCTGCTGCGTTGCGCGACGCTGTTGCTGAAGTGGATAGACCTCAGGGTGGACAGTATTGGTACAGCACTGGACTACCGAGGCACGGCCAATTTTCGACGCATATCGCCACAGAATACCGGGTGTACTGCTAATGCGATTTGTCGTCGGTGAAAAGCGAGTAGGGTGGTACCTTAAGTAATATGGGGCGCAGGGGCAGATTCGACATATCAAGGCTTTGAATTTTAACGGCGTACCGCTTTACACTAGATGTGTGTTTACCGCTCTGAGCACATACTCCGTGCCTTTGCCGACTCGCAAATTGAGGACACCACCATGTACGTACCGGCCTTAATCATGGCCCTAACAGTAGTTTCTGGAGCAGCGGGCGCTGCAGAATCCCTGCCTGCGGAGGACGTCATTAAGACAATCGACTCAAGCGATTGGGCCGTTGACCCCATGGACTTCGGCATGACAGCGATGGACTACCAGCACAAAGAAACGGACATCTTTGCGCAGACGATGATTGCTAGATCTGGGCTAAATGAGTTCTTCCACTTTGATGGACTTTCCAAGGCAGCCGACGTCTGGGTGGTCACCCCGAACGTGGATACGGTCTATTCAGTTGCCGTGATCGATGCGCGCGAGGATTTTTCTGTAGAGCTGCCGGATGTTGGAGATCGTTTCATTTCCCTGCATGTACAGGATCAAAATCACACCTTTGTGGATTACAACTGGGACGCTGGTGTACATGAATATAGAGCGGACGACATTGAAACGGACTATGTCATTGTCGGAGTTCGTGTGGGTACGGATGCCACGCAAGAAGACCTGGATTACATCCGCGATGTCCTGCAACCAGCGATGGTGATCGATGCCAATTCGGCTATCCCATACGATACAGATACGACGGAGGATGAGATCGCAGAGTTGCGCGAGGCCCTGTTGGTCGAATGGGGTAACCTGCCGGATATGTATGACTCGGTTCAATTCGACATTAACGATGTAACCGATTGGGAAAAGTGGACGTATACCGTCGCCGGGTCATGGGGCCTGAGCCCTGAATCAACTGCAATGTATGCTTCCTGGGCGCCGGAAGACACACAAGCAAACACGTGTTACATCGCGACGTTTGATCCTGTACCCGCGTCGGCCTTCGCGTCGCTCACCCTCTACAATGAGGACAACTACCTGATGACCGATGAATACAACGTCGTCAGTACCAACCGCGACGCTTTTGAGGAAAACGAAGATGGCAGCTTCACCATCATATTTGGCGACGAAAGTTGCAGAAAAATAGCCGTCGATAGATCGGTCAACTATGCCCTTACACCCGTCGATGGCTGGCGCGCTCAAATATGCGCGTATCGCCCCGATGTGGAAGCCATGAAGAACTATGTCTTGCCGGAGCTTCGCCCTCTAGAACAATAGCAAGCAGCAACTTGGTCATTTGGTTGTTTTTCCAGACTTATGCAGCCATATGCCCGCGCGGTTTGCGCGACTGCATGCACTCTGGTGGCGAAACACTTACGGGTCGCCTACGCTGATGCTATTCACTTGAGGCTTACATGCCACCCGTATCGTAGAAGCGGTGGCGACACATTCGGTCTAGGAGGTCACGCATGAACAAACGCTCGGTTAACCCAACACCTTGGCTGCAAGAGTTCGGCATTAATCACGGTGTGGAAGTCACAGGGGCTCAGCGTACCCTGTATCTGTCGGGGCAAACGTCTACCTCCGCTGATGGAACGCCTCTGCACGAAAATGACATGGTCGCCCAATTCACCTACGCCTGGCAGAATCTGGTCGACGCGCTCAACGAGGCGGGTATGGATCCTTCGAACATCGTACGCCTGAATTTGTACACGACAGATGTAGACGCGATCATGGGCAGTGCCGAGCAGCTGTTTGGAATGATTTCAGATAGCGGTTGCCAGCCATGCTCGACACTGCTTGGCGTCGACAAGCTTTATCATCCCGCTATCATGATTGAGATGGAAGCTACAGCTGTGGCATAGATCGATCGTCTTTGGGTATCGAAGGGTCCCTGATCAGGCGCTTTCGTGAATCGCTTTAGCCGCCATGCCCAATTTTATAACACCCGGTATATTGGCCTCGATCTTAGGCACCACCTCAGCTAGCGCTGCAAGTCTCGGATCGTCTTCAGCTATCATCCGGGTGATCGCGGGCCCTGTTGGATGAAGGCGACTTTTACTATTGAATGCACTGATCTTCTCATTGCCTGACAGGATACCGATGCTCATGAAATTGCACATCACTGCATAGGGATAGGCCGCCGTGCTATCGGTGAGCACAGCAGGAGGCATGAGATTGTTCTTCTCCTCGACATCGTCAAAATTCACTTCTACAAATGCCGCGAGCGCGGCGCTATAGGGTAGGAGAGGTGCCTGTACGATCTGCAGGGTGATGGTGTCTTCCTCAAAGAAAGGCCGTGTCTTTTTGCTTTGTTCGAAGGTTACAGCGCTTGCAGTACAGTCGACGAATAGGGTGTCCTCTGGGAGCGCAACGCGCTCGTCGCCGAGCAGCATTGCTGATGGTTCGAGCGCGGTAACGCGCTTCTCACGATGGACATTGGTAATCTGTCTGAGCAGCGCGACCTCGCCCTCGGAGATCACCGCAAAATGGAACATCTTAGGTGTGACACGCTCATCAATCCGAAGCATTGAGCCGCGTTCGCCAAGTTTGGCGAACATGTCATCGCCAGTCTCTGAATCATTGGCACATTCGGCAAGATCGATCTGGAGCTGCATCAGATCTTCAATATGGTGATAGGCCGGTTGCAGACGCTTGCGATTAAACATCCAGCTGTCACGCGGTCGCACCCAGTCGATCTTGTCCGCCGGGACCCCCGCTTCCAGCAGCCAAACTGCGGTGTCCATCCCCGTCTTGCCGCCACCGATGATGCAGTAGTGCTTTGGCAGGTTATCTGTGTCCATCCACAGCCGCGGTAGGTCACCTGGGATGGCAAAGCGCGTACCTTCAGCAATCTGGAAAGCCGGTGTGTGGGTCGCCGGTACGTTGGTTTTGAACCAGGTGCCGTCCACCAGTTTGCGACGAACAGAGAAGCTGTGCTCTTCACCTGACAGAATGCTGCGTGCCTTGTGCTGGCTGTTTTTACGACCCTGATATTCAGTAAGCGGTAGATACGTCACCCGCCCGCTGGGCACCAGCCGCTCTGACATTAGCTTGCCGTAATACGCCAGGATTTCAGCATGCTTGGCAAGTGGATACAGGCCGGCGTTGTGGCCATGCTCGTCCACCCGGTCGGGGCACAACTCCATCGAGTTAACACCATAGGTAGAGCTGGGCTGGTGTAATGCTACAAAGGAATAGGCATCGTTCCAGTGTCCGCCAGGGCGCGCATGTTTGTCGATGATGGTGATATGGCAATCGGGATCTTCATCGATCAGTGTATCGACGAAAGCCAGGCCAACGGCGCCAGCGCCAATAACAAGATAATCAGTTTCGTGAGAATTCATGGGCGTTTTATTCTTCTGGACATAGAGAGTTTACGGTGAATTTTGACACCGGGATCATGATACGTTCTCCTTCGCGCCTATTGTCAAAATCATTCGCCACTACATCGGCCATTTGGGTGATTAGGACTATTGCAGTACGATAGCTTGTTGCTGGATACGCAGGGGTTCAGTCGCGCAATGGGTCGCGGCAACACTCGTCCGCAGAGGGTCACGCCAGCGTGATCAGGCTTGACCGCGATGATCTACTTCACGGCATACCATAATCGATAAGAGCAAGGAGAAGCCGCTGTTATGAAAAAATTAGTATCACTTGCAACGTATGTGTTCGCTCTGCTGATCTCAAGCATAGTCTCCGCTGCCGAGAAGCCGAACATTCTGGTGATTATGGGCGATGACATCGGAATCACGAATATCAGTCGCTTCAGTATGGGGCTGATGGGCTATCAGACGCCGAATATCGACCGCATTGCCAATGAAGGCATGATATTCACCGATTATTACGGCGAGCAAAGCTGTACGGCTGGCCGCAGTGCCTTTATTACGGGGCAGCATCCCATCAGGACCGGTTTGACGAAAGTCGGCGTGCCCGGCGCGCCGCTGGGCCTGCAGAAGGAAGATCCCACCTTGGCCGAGCTGCTCAAGCCGCTGGGTTACGCGACCGGCCAGTTTGGGAAAAACCACCTGGGCGATCGGGATGAATTTCTGCCAACGAATCACGGCTTTGACGAGTTCTTCGGCAATCTCTATCACCTCAACGCCGAAGAGGCGCCTGAAAGAGCGGACTACCCTAAGGATCCGGAATACCGACAGCGCCACGGTCCGCGCGGGGTGATACGCAGTTTTGCAGATGGGAATATCGAAGACAGCGGCCCATTGACGCGCAAACGCATGGAGACGATCGATGAAGAGTTCCTGGCCGCGGCCAAGCAGTTCATCGATCGCAGCCATAGTGCCGGCAAGCCATTTTTCGTTTGGTTCAACACCACACGCATGCACTTTCACACGCATATCAAAGAAGAGACTGCTGGTCTTTCCGGGCAGGGCTTTTATAACGATGGCATGATCGAACACGATGGACATGTGGGCGAACTACTGAATCAGCTCGACGACCTGGATATCGCAGACAACACCATTGTCATTTACACCACCGACAACGGCCCTCACTACAATCAGTGGCCAGATGCGGCTATCACCCCGTTTCGCGGAGAGAAGAACACCAATTGGGAAGGCGGATTTAGGGTGCCTGGCATCGTCAGGTGGCCGGGCAAGATTGCACCGGGACAGATTAATAACGAGGTTATGTCCCACCTCGATTGGCTGCCTACGCTGATGGCCGCTGCGGGTAACGACAACATCATCACCGAACTGAAGAGCGGACTCTCCGTGAGTGGGACGACCTATAAGGTTCACCTGGACGGCTTCAACTTCCTTCCGCTGCTCACAGGTGAAACGAAGGAAGGGCCTCGCGAGGAATTTTTCTACTTCAGTGATGATGGTCTACTGACTGGCCTCAGAATCGGTGATTGGAAATTTGTATTCGCTGAACAGCGGTCCAAGCGTTTTGATGTTTGGCGCGATCCCTTCGTGGTGCTGAGGATTCCGAAACTGTTCAATCTTCGTCGAGATCCTTTTGAGCGTGCCGATACCGATTCCAACCAGTACAACGTCTGGTGGGGAGAGTCGATTGACGCCTTGGGGAGCATGGCACTACCGCCCGTGAGACGTTTCGTGGGAAGCCTGCAGGCGTTCCCGCCACGGCAGCGTCCCGCATCGTTCACCGTCGATCAGATTATGGAGGCGGTGACCCCACGGTAGTTGGCTGGCCAGAATGCCAAATTGCGCCAGTTGAAAGGACAGTTGAGAGGCAGCACGAGCTGGTGAATAATTGAGTCGCTCAAGGCCAGGGCGACTCATAACGCTAACAAGTCGCGCTGCAAGCCGAATCTCGTCCAGGGGCAGGCGATGGTGCTCAACTCACGCTTGTTGCACGTGGCCTGTGTCGATACGGGCTGGGATGACCGCACAAAAGTTGGTCATTTTCGATTAGAATTCAGCCCCTGGATATAAAGAGACTAATACCATGCCTACCAAGACATCTATTCGCCACTTTGCCGTTCCTGCGCTGCTTGCCATTTTGCTGGGCGCTTGTCAAAAATCTGAGGACCTATCAACAGACGAACTCGCGCTGGATGATGTCGCGAGCGAGGAAGTTGTCATCGCGATGGTGGATGATGAACGCATCATCAATGCCGACGAGGAACCGGGTAACTGGATGTCTCACGGGCGCACTTATGGTGAAGAGCGCTATAGCCCACTGACACAGATCAACACCGACAACGTCCAGGATCTGGGGCTGGCCTGGTATTTTGATTTGGAGACGGAGCGCGGTATTGAGGCCACCTCTATTATCGTCGACGGCATCATGTATACCACTTCGGCGTGGAGCATCGTGCATGCCCTGGATGCGCGCACCGGCGAGGTGATTTGGACCTACGACCCAGAGGTAGCAAAGGACAAAACCCAGCACGCCTGCTGTGATGCAGTAAACAGAGGCGTGGCAGTGTGGAAGGGGCAGGTCTTTGTAGGGACTCTGGATGGGCGCCTCGTTGCATTGGATGCTGCCACCGGTGACGTCAACTGGTCGGTGGCAACGGTTGACCCGGAGCTGCCTTACACCATTACCGGCGCGCCGCGTATCGTCAAAGACAAGGTATTTATCGGTAACGGAGGCGGTGAATTCGGGGTTAGAGGCTTCATTGCAGCCTACGATGTGGATGACGGCGAGATGTTGTGGAAGTTTTATACGGTGCCGGGCAACCCTGAATTAGGCTTTGAAAACGATGCGATGAAGATGGCTGCCGAGACCTGGACGGGTCGGTGGTGGGAGATCGGCGGGGGTGGAGGTACCGTCTGGGATTCCATGGCTTACGACCCGGAACTGGACCTGCTCTATATTGGTGTGGGCAATGGCTCACCGTGGAACCAAAAGATTCGATCACCCGAAGGGGGCGATAACCTGTTTCTATCCTCGATCGTCGCCCTACGCCCGGATACCGGCGAATACGTCTGGCACTATCAGACCACGCCAGGTGAAACCTGGGACTACACCGCTACCCAGCACATCATCCTGGCGGACATGGAAATCAATGGACGCGATCGTAAAGTCCTGATGCAGGCCCCTAAAAACGGGTTCTTCTATGTGGTTGACCGGGAAACCGGCGAGCTGATATCCGCCAATAACTACATAGAAACCACCTGGGCAACCCATATCGACCTGGAAACGGGGCGCCCGGTAGAAACACCTGAGGCGCGATACTACGACTCTGGCCCGGCGGTTATCGTGCCGTCCTATCTTGGCGGCCACAACTGGCACCCCATGTCATACAACCCCAACACCGGGCTGGTGTACATACCGGTCCTGGATTTCGCGGCAGCCTATGGCCACGATGAGGGTTTCGAGTATCGGCCTGGCGTCTTCAATATCGGCACCGATGGCATCATCGGTAGCCTGCCAACCAGTCAGGCTGAACGTGATGCCCTGGCGCCCACGTTCAAGGGCCGTTTGCTGGCCTGGGACCCGGCGACGCAAGAGGAAGCCTGGCGTGTCGAGCACAACGGACCTTGGAATGGCGGTACGCTTACCACAGCCGGTAATTTGGTCTTTCAGGGCACGGCGGATGGCAAATTCGCAGCCTTCACGGCCGATACTGGCGAGCTACTGTGGGACACGCCAGCTAACACAGGCATTGTGGCCCCGGCGGTTACCTATGAGTTGGATGGCGAGCAGTATGTATCGGTAGCCGTGGGCTGGGGCGGAGCGTATGCGCTGGTGTTTGGTGAATATATTCAACCGTCCAGCGTGCCCAATGTGAGCCGTGTCTTGACGTATAAACTGGGTGGGAAAGAGGCGTTACCCGCAATCGATTGGGAGCCTCGCGTTGTCTTTAATCCGCCTGAGCAAACGGCTGATGAAGATACCATCACGCAGGGCTTTCGTTTGTATCAGGATACCTGCATGGGCTGCCACGGGCTGAACGCTGTCTCAGGACTCATTATTCCGGATCTGCGCGGTTCAGGCTTTTTGCATTCCCAGGAAGCCTGGGACACCGTCGTGCGCGAGGGTGCGCTGGCCGAACAGGGTATGCCCAATTTGGCAGAGTGGATATCGCCCGAACAAAGCGAGGCCATACGCGCCTACATCATTCAGGAGGCGCATCGCGGTAAGCTGGCCCAGGAGGACCGGGTCGCCGAGCAATAGCCTTTGGGTAAAACCTTGCGCCGGCGGGACCTTGTCTCCCTGCGTAGGGGCTCTAGCTATTAGCTATTTATCATTGCGTTTACCTGGGGTCAGGCGCAGACTCTAAACTTCAGTACACACTGAACGCCCATACAGGTAATCGCTTATGTCTGACTATCCGTTCGATCTAGGCCGTTATTCCCGATCTGTTACTACTCAAGTCCCTGAGGCACAAGCCTGGTTTGACCGCGGTCTCGCCTGGACCCACAGCTATAACCACGAAGAGGCGGTGAACTGTTATCAGCGCGCCACTGAGGCCGACCCTCAGTGCGCGATGGCCTGGTGGGGCCTCGCTTATTCGGCGGGCCCGAACTACAACTTTCCCTGGGTGCTGATGGACCCTGACACACAAGCAGGTGCGCTTAAAACCGCTTTTGATGCGGCTCAGCAAGCACTGTCGCTGATCGATCATGTTTCGGACGCGGAAAAAGCGCTGATCAAAGCGCTGCAGGCGCGCTATCCACAGGCAACACCGATCGATGATATGAGCGTGTGGAACGATGCGTTCGCGAATGAAATGCGCAAGGCCATGAGTGAGGTTCCCGATGATCTGGATGTGACCTGTGTGTTCGCAGAAGCACTGTTGAATCGCACCCCTTGGAATATGTGGGATCTGATGACGGGTGAGCCTGTGGAAGGGGCGGACTCCTTAGAATGTCGCGAGGTGCTGGAGCGGGTTTTGCAACGAGATGACGCCCGTGCACACCCGGGGCTACTCCACCTCTACATCCACTTAATGGAAATGTCGGCCACCCCAGAGGTGGCGCTGAGGTTTGGTGACCTGCTAGGGCCTCTGGTGCCCGATGGCGGCCACCTCGTGCACATGCCGACGCACGTGGACGTGCAATGCGGCCATTACCAAAACGTTTTAAACAGAAACCAGGCCGCCGTGGAGCGAGACGGTAAGTTCTTCGAGTATGCAGGTGCGGCCAATATCTACACCCTTTACCGACTGCACAATTATCATTTCGTGATTTACGGCGCGATGTTCCTAGGACAGATGGCACCGGCGCTTTCCGCGGCAAGGGAAATGCGCGACACCGCACCCGAGGAGATGTTGCGCATTGAGTCGCCGCCCATGGCCGATTTCTTCGAGGGCTACTTGAGTTTCGAGCCCCATGTGTTGGTGCGTTTTGGGCGCTGGCGTGAGTGCACAGAGCTCACGCTACCCGATGATCAGGAACTGTATTGCTCACAGACAGCATTCATATGGTACGCACGTGCCCTGGGCCATGCCGCGCTGGGAGAACTTCAAGAAGCGGAGGCGGCAGAGTCAGCCTTCCAAGGGGCCCGCGCGCGCGTGCCTGAGACCCGGATGTTGCACAACAATTCAGTAGTCGCGTTGCTGGAGGTCGCCGATGCCATGCTGGCGGGTGAAATTCTCTATCGCAAAGGGGAATTCGAAGATGCCTTTGAACGCCTGCGTCACGCCGTGGTGCTCGATGATGCGCTGCCCTATGACGAGCCCTGGGGTTGGATGCAGCCAGTGCGACACGCCCTGGGTGCTTTAATGTTTGAACAAGGTCAGATAGCCGAAGCTGAGCAAGCGTTTCGTGAAGACCTCGGGCTGGTTGGGCACATGCGACGCGCCACGGTGCACCCTGATAACGTCTGGGCGCTGAAAGGTTTGCATGATTGCCTTGAAGCACGAGGTGAGCAAATTGAGATCGTGCAGGTTAAACAGCGCTTGGACATTGCGCTGGCGCGTGCGGATGCGCCAATTCTTGCTGCCTGTGGTTGTGCTGGCGTGGCATTGTCAGGGAGCTAAGGCGAGCTTGGTTGGTTTCGGGGCTTAGCTGTGAGGGTGTCCACGTCAGTTCTTCTGACCGTATCCCTTTAATTTGAGCCATGCAGAATGTGGGATTTCCATCTGTTTTAAATAAACAGGGACCCCAACACGAAACGCAAACACTATTCAGAAAAATAAATCATTTCTATTCTCAAGCAGCATGAGGCTGTTCGATCCATAGTTGACCTAGCCCGTGAGCAGGGGATCTCACAGATCACACTTTATTGAGAAAACTTGCTGCTTAAAATTTCGTTTGCAATACTCTCGATAGATTCCAGTGCATATTTGGACTGGAAATCTAGAGCCTCCGCAAACCATGGAAGGAGCAGCGACATATGAGAGCGACCAGGATTTTGGCTATCGTTCTGTCCGCGCTGGCAGTGACGTCCTGTAAATTAAGAATCGTCGTCCCAGAAGGTGGTACCGTGCGAAGTCAGTCCGGGGCTTACGTTTGCGCAGCGGGACAAAGGTGCACCATCGATGTCGTTGATTTCTTTTTTAACGAGACATTTATAGCGCAGCCAGCGAGTGGCTATACCTTCACTGGCTGGCGCAAGGCAGACCGGAGACTTTGTGGTGGCGACACCGGCAATTGCACACTATCGACTCGTGGCCTTGACGCAGTCAACAGCCAGCTAACCAACCTCATGCAGTCGATTTTCGATTCGAACAGTGACGTATTTTTCCTACAAGCGGTGTTTGAACAAACAGACGGAGGCGGCTCTGGGGGTGGATCAGCAGCGAGTTGCTGGAATGAAGAACTGTTCTTACCGGGCACGCAAACGGAGACTGAGTATCGTGTGACCGAGACCTTGGGCAACGAGATTATTACTAACTACAAGGGGATTGTTGAGGGTGGTTTGTCGTTCAACGGCAATGCGACCAACGCCTTAGTGTTGGACATAGTGTCCTCAGGCGATGTGGAAAATACCTCATTGAGCCGCTCTTATCTTTCTACTGTCGTTGCACGCCAAGTGCGCGACTTTGGGACAGAGGTTGAAGTCACCTCGCCCATAATGGTCTCAGCTCGCACTGTTAATGAGCCCTTTAGGTTGATTCGCTTCGATCTCTCACCGGGACAGAGCTTCAGCCAGAGTTACGTCACCACTACCACAACCGATGCAGGAGGCGGCGCACAACTCGACTCGGTAAGTACAGACTCGGTAACGACCTTCGACGGAATCGAATCCGTAACCGTACCGGCAGGGAGCTTCCAGGCCTGCCGCTTTACGGAAATCTCCTCAACGCCTGGCGGCGAAGACACACAGAGAGAGTGGATACACGTCGGTACGGGTGTGCTCCTAAAGGCAGTAAACGATGCACAAACGACAGAGCTGGTGGCGGCTTCTGTCAACGGAACAGGCTTGTGAATTCTGAAATCCAGTGACAGTTTACTAGGCTGACAGCTCTACTTAACCTGACTCCGTTCCTCGGCCCTGCTCTCAACCTCAATATCCACTTTCATATTGGGGTACTAGGGACATCCCTATGGCTTCTTTTTGCGGGTTGAGTTCTCGTGAACGCTAACTTCGAAGAGAAGCGGTTCGGCGTTGTAAACAGGCAGAAATCTGGGTACCTCACCATAATCTGAGAGATATCAGCGCGAATCGATCCTCGATCGAGAGTTTTCGAAGCACCGGCGAGTGGAGATCCTTTGTTGCTGCATCATCTCTCTCTCGCCTTACTTGCTTACTTACATGTATGTAAGTATTATTCAGCACCGTGAGAGACAAGATCATCAGTCTGGCGGTGGAGCAGCTTAGAGCAGGCGGATACAAAGCCGTCAACTTTGCAGTGATCGCTGACAGGCTGGATACAACGCGTGCCAACCTGCATCACCACTTTAAGAACAAAGAAGGTCTGGGTATCGAAGCAACGAAAGCTTATCTCCGGGATGAGGAAGCGGCTATCGAGCACATCCTCGGGCAGAACGAGGATGATCTGCATGGTTTTTTGAAAGGCCTTGAACTTCACCTGATTGAGCTCGTGACAACGAGTGTCGTACAGAATCCATGTGTGATGAGCCAGATCCTGAATGACGTGGAGGCGCCGGAGAGCCTTAGAAAACTGGTATTGGTCAGATGCGAAGAGGAGCAGAAGACAATCGAGCAACAGTTTTCAAAAGCGCGAGGAAAAGTCGCACTGCCCGAGGATAGGTCGGACGAAAGTCTGTCATACGCTGTCATGGCGACAATGTTTGGGATTATGCAGATGGGATACGCAAGCTCTGACCCAAACGTGATGGCGAGTTACATAGAAGGTGCAATCACGTCTATAGCAGGCTGAAGGTGTGTAAACCAATTCTGGACGAAGGTACCCGACCTTCGTTCGACGTAAAGTATGAGAGGTAGCTCCGTGCCAGGTCTTATCAGGAATCTATGCTTTTTCACCGCAGTCGCAGCAGTAACTTGGCAGGCTGTTGCCGAGGACTCTGTTGAGGACATACCCCTGCGGGAACCTTGTATCGTGCCAGGCGCGAAAGAACTTCAAACTCGGGTGTCCGAGCATTCCCGTAGCGAGAGAGAAATCATGGATCTAGAGCGCCTATCCTGCCGTATGCTCGGAAATCCAGACTATGTAGGCAGGGCAATGGAGTTCATTGTGGCAGAAGACGGCCGTGTCTTGCTGGATGATGCGGGGATTGCGCATAGCCGAGAAATGCAGGAGCAAATGTTCAAGGCGTACTTTGGCGCCGGATACAACATCGTGTACGAACCCTTTGAGGCTTGGGTTAGTGAGTCTGATGACATGGGTTGGGCTCTGGGTCTGACGAAAGAAACTAAACCAAACGGAGCGGTGGAGATCGGAAAGTACGTGTCTGTCTGGCATCGTGTCGACGGCGTATGGAAAAATGTCGTGGAGATGAGAAATTACAATGGCGGGGTACTGGTTGCCAGGTGAGGTTCCTGGGCGGGGTGGAAGCCGCGCTTTGCTTCAACCCGGGATTTGCCGAAGACTGCTTTCTCCACAACGGTTGACTGCTGGAGAGTTGCTAGCGCAAACCGCCCGTCCGTCATGTGCTAAACCTGACAGGGGGATTGAATCGGCAAACGCTTGGGGGTCCGAAACGAGTGCACGAAACTGACCAACTGGACATCAACGCGGTACTGCATTTCTGGTTTGGTGAAATCAAAGGGGAGTGGTGCGTTGAAGACAGAAATCCGCTTTGGTGGTACGAAGATCCAAAGGTAGATCAGGACATTATCCGGCGCTTTGGGAGACTTCACGCACTTGCCTGTGAAGAGCAGCTATCACGATGGGCGACACAACCCAGAGGGAGGCTCGCCCTGATCATTCTCTTGGACCAGTTCACAAGGAACATCCATCGAAAGACTGCGACGGCTTTTTCATACGATGTGTTGTCGTTGCAGCTTTGTCTCGAGGGCCGAGTAAATGGGCACGATAAGAAATTGAAACTCATTGAGCAGGTGTTCTACTACATGCCCCTGATGCATGCAGAAAGCCGCAAAATGCAGGAACTATCGCTCCAGGCTTACGCAGCAATAGACCAACAGACGGCGCCTGAAGATAAGCGCAACTCTGAACGGTATGTCGGCGCTGCCAGGTTGCACGCAAGTATCATCAAACAGTTTGGTCGCTATCCGCACCGGAACGCCCTGCTGCAAAGGGAAAACACGCCCGAAGAAACCGCCTACCTGGCGAGCGAGCACGAGGAGTTCGGGCAGTCCTAGTTGCTGGCCGTTGTTGGCCACTG
>JBCCNJ010000049.1:0-30210 GCA_039025905.1 Pseudomonadota bacterium
CGGTGTCGCCGTCTCCGGTGCCACAGACGCGGCCCGGGCCGCGGCCGCGCTGATACTTACCGCACCGGGCCTGTCGGTGATTATCAGTGCGATAGAAGAGGCCCGGCAGATTTTTCTGCGCATGATGAGCTACACCATTTATCGCATTGCCATGACCATCGACATCATGGTGTTCGTGGTGCTCTCCATGCTGATTTTTGATTTTCGGCCACTGACCGCGGTGATGATTATCCTGTTAGCACTGCTCGATGATATTCCCATCATGACTATTGCCTACGACAGAACACCGGTGCAGCACACACCGGCGCGCTGGCGTATGGGCAGAGTGCTGACTATCTCCTCTGTGCTCGGCGTCATAGCGGTCGCGCAAACATTCGGCCTGCTATTGATGGGTCTGGGGCATGTGGAGGGGCAATTCGCCTGGCTGCCGAGTATCGATAATGATCAACTGCAAACGGCGTTATTTCTGCAGCTTGTCGTCAGCGGGCATCTGCTGTTGTTCGTCACCCGCTCGGAACATCACATGCTGGCGAAACCGCTGCCGTCACCCATCCTGTTCAGCGCGCTGATGGGTACGCAAGTCATCGCGCTGTTAATCGCCTGTTACGGTATATTCATGACCACGCTGCCCTGGGCCTGGGCCGCGTTTATCTGGGTCTACAACTTGATCTTTATGCTATTCCAGGATGTGGTGAAGATCGGAGCGTACAGGTTGATGGATTCAAAGACGCGCCATCATATGCACTTTTTGCGCAGGGCGAACACGAAAGCGAGTGCGTGAGCGGGCGGTCTTCATCAACGTCGACAAAAGAAAAGCCGCAGTCGCCTGACGTCAGATGCGTCTGGCAAGTGCGGCCTTTTGGGCTGTCAGCCATGGCCAGGGTCGCTTTGCGCGATGTCTTCCCAGGCCGGCCCTCTCCTACGTGGGAGAGTATTGCGGTATAACACCGTATTACCCGTTTGTACCCAGGCTAACAAGCCCTTCATGGGTACGCTATAAATATGGTCCCGAAAGCGCTGCGTCGCAAGGTAATTTTTAGACCGTGTGCATCTAAAGGATTGGCCTAATAAGCTATCGTGTTATTGCTTCACGTTTTCCCGCACGATGCGCTGTTTTTGCCGGTTCCAGTCGCGATCTTTCTGGGTGTCGCGCTTGTCGTAGTCCTTCTTTCCTTGCGCCAGCGCAATGCGCGCTTTCACGAGGTGGCCCTTCCAGTAGAGATTGGTGCACACACAGGTCAAACCCTTCTGAGCGGTCGCTGCGTGAATTTTTGCCAGCTCTTTTTTGTGCAACAGCAGCTTGCGAGTGCGAGTGGGGTCGGTGACAAAATGAGTGGACGCAGTATCCAGCGGCGTGATGTTAGCGCCCAGCAAAAAGGCTTCACCATCTTTAACCAGGACATAGGTATCACCGAGGTCCACCTTGCCCATGCGCAAGCTTTTGACTTCCCAGCCGGCAAGCGACACACCGGCCTCGAAGCTGTCCAACAGCTTGTAATCAAAGGTCGCGCGCTTGTTGCGCGCAATCGTGTTGTCCGATTTTTTTGCTTTCTTTTTCGACATGGCGCGCATTATACGGACGTGGTGATGGGGTTAAACGTGAATCTTTCCCTTTTCACTCCACGCTGCTTGCGGCACCCTAAACGTATGATAATAGGAAGGTTTTTTCAGTGAGCGTTGCGGTACGAGGGGAGCTTGGGGGCTGGCGCAGTCGCACCACCTTCGTGCTGGCGCTGTCTGCGTCAACTGTCGGTCTGGGCAATCTGTGGCGCTTTGCTTATCTGATGGGCGACAACGGCGGCGGCCTGTTTATCCTGGCCTATCTACTGTGTTTATTCTTCGTCGCCGTGCCAGTCATGATTGCAGAGGTGATCATAGGTAGTCATGGTCGCGCCGGTCCTGTGGAAGCATTGCGCTGGTCGGCTGATCGCTCCCTACTGTCTCGCGGCTGGATGTGGCTGGGCGTTTTAGCCTGCTTCACCGGGCTCCTTATTCTTTCCTATTACGTTGTCGTCGCTGGTTGGTCTCTGGCGTATGCCTGGCTGACGCAGAAAGGGTCGTTTGCCGCGGCGAGTGCGCCACTGGTGGCAGAGCAGTTCAGCGCCTTATTGAGTGATCCTGGCCAGATGCTGTACTGGCAAACGCTGTTTCTGGTTCCGGCCATCGCGATTGTTGCCTTGGGCGTCAGGCGGGGTCTGGGTTTACTGGTATGGCTGTCGGTACCCTGCATGTTCGCACTGCTGGCGGCGCTGGTTCAGTTCAGTTTTGAAACAGGCGATATCGCGGCGACGCAGGAGTTCATGTTTTCCACTAAATCCATCGACTTTAGCTGGAATGCTGTATTAATGGCGCTTGGTCAAGCACTACTGACCTTGGGAGTGGGCGTAGGCGTGGGGATCAGCTACGGTGCCTATGCCCCCCGGCGTCTGCCTATTGGCCGTTCGGTCGTTGCCGTCGCGGTGTTCGATACCGCCATTGCCATCATGGCAGGGCTTGCGATCTTTCCCCTGGTGTTTGCGAATAATATGACGCCAGCGATGGGCCCTGGGCTGATGTTTGTGAGCCTACCGTACGCCTTCGGTAACATTTTCATGGGTGAGTTATTCGGCACCGTGTTTTTTGCGCTGGTGGTGTTGGCAGCCCTGGGCTCAGTTGTTGCCATCATGGAGCCTGTGGTGAGTGTGCTCATGCAGCGCTTTCGCATCGGACGGATAGCGTCGGCTGTTTTAGTGGGCACTGTAGTCTGGTTGCTTTCGATACTGGTGAGCCTGTCATTGATGCCCGGAGCGGTAGAGGATTACCTTGCCAATGGCCGGCTGTTTCGGTTGGTGGATACGCTAACGGCGAACCTATTGCTGCCACTGATGGCATTGCTAACGGCGATTTTTGTGGGTTGGCGAATACGCCCAGAGATTTTGCGGCGCGAGCTGGAGCGCGAGCGCGCTGTGTTTTTTTGGCTATGGCAAATCGTGTTGCGCTATGTTGCACCCCCCGCGATAGTGATTATGATGCTGGCTGCCTTAGGGTAGACCGGGCGGGTAGTGAGAGCCTGGTAGTAAGAGCCTGGTAGTAAGAGCCTGGTAGTAAGAGCTTGGTAGATATTTCCTGGTAGAAAGTGCCTGACAACGGGGGTCAAAGCACTGCAATGACTGAATCAAATGCAATCACTGTCGAGGTGGCCTATGCGCTTCCGCACAAACAGAGAATACTGGCTCTGTCTGTTCCGGAGGGCACGACAGCCCTGGAGGCTGCCAGGCAGTCGGGTATTGATCAGCAATTTGAGGATATCGATTTAGAGCATGCGAAGTTTGGTATCTTCGGATCCGCTGTCGCAGCCAAACACGTGCTCAAGGCGGGAGATAGGGTTGAGATCTATCGCCCGCTGATTGCCGATCCCAAAGAGGTGCGCAAAGCGCGTGCTGCCAAGGCGAAAGCGCGTCGTGAAGCCGAAAGGGCCGATGCAGAGAAAAACATAGCTGAGAAACTCGACTCCGAAACAAACGAGCTCGCGAAACCCGATTAGCTAGCTCAACCCTCGGGCTGTTCCGAGTCCAGCTCTTGCGATAGGACCTCTTCAGAAAGATCCGTTTCATACTTACTCAGGTTATCGCCATCGAAGTACACCATGAGCCGCGATTCGCTCAACACCGTTTGCCCATTGCGCTTGATATACGGGTAGTCCCAGCGATCGGGATTGAATGGGTCTTCCAGCAGTGGTGTACCGAGGATAAAGCGTACCTGACGTCGGCTCATGCCGGGTTTTAGCTGGCCAACCATCTCGGGTGTCACAATATTGCCCTGCTCCACATCGATTTTGTAGACACCGGGGAAGCCCACGAAGCCACATGCGCTTACACTGAGAGCCAGGCAGAAACTTGCTAAGAGGCGCATGTGAGAACTTCCACTTGGAGAACCGGGGTGGCATGATACCGCTACTGACGCGCTCAGAGAACCCTTAGAAAAAGTAGGCGACCATCATGCCCCATGAAAATCAGGATCTTCGCGATGCCGGCTTAAAAGTCACACTGCCGCGGATCAAAATTCTGCAGATTCTTGAGTCCTCGCAGGAAGGCACCCAGCACATGAGTGCCGAAGACGTGTATCTGGCGTTGCGCTCGGCGGGCGAAGAGGTGGGATTGGCGACCGTCTATAGAGTGCTAACCCAGTTCGAGTCGGCGGGGCTGGTGCACAGACATAACTTTGAGACGGGTCACTCGGTATTTGAGTTGGCCAAAGGAGAGCACCACGATCACATGGTGTGCATGGATTCCGGTGAGGTCATTGAGTTTTCTGATACCGTGATTGAAGATCGACAGCGCGAGATTGCTGAGGAACATGGCTTTGAGCTGGTCGATCACTCCCTTGTGCTGTACGTGCGCAAGACGAAAGGTAAAAAATAGGTTATTTGAAAACGCTAGCTTTTAGGGCCCTAGCATCTCCTGCGCATGGGCCAAGGTCTGTTTGGTTATCTTCACGCCGCCCAGCATGCGCGCAATCTCCTGAACCCGCTGCTCAGTATCGACAAGCTGATGCATCTCGGTTTGCGCTGAATCGGCGTCACTTTGCTTACTCACTCTGAGGTGCTGATCGCCCTGCGCTGCCACCTGCGGTAGATGTGTCACGCACAACACCTGAGATTGCTCCGCCAGGGTACGCAGCAGTTTGCCTACCACCTCTGCAACGGCACCACCAATACCCACATCCACTTCGTCAAACACCATGCTCGGCACGGTGCCGCTGGTGGCAGTAACAACCTGAATTGCCAGGCTGATGCGTGACAGCTCGCCGCCCGAGGCAATTTTTGCCAATGGCTGTGTGGCCGCACCCGGATTGGTGCTGATTAAAATTTCCACATCCTCCGCGCCATGGGGGTGTGGGTCGGTGCCCTCGCGGGGCGTTAGCGCTACCTCCAACTGACACTGGCTCATGGCCAAGGTTGTCAACACTGTCGTTGCTTCTTTCACGAGCTTGTCGGCCGCTTTGCGGCGCTGCTTGCCGAGTTTGGCAGCCAGGCTGTTGTAGCGTTCTGCCAGCTGCGTCAGGGCCTGGCCCAACTCCTCAATACGTGCGCCACCGTCGGTGAGGTCGGCGAGCTCTTCTTCCAGGCGCTGGTGTAACTCACCCACCGCCTCTGGCATCACCCGGTGTTTCCTAGCGATGTCGTAAATCTGGCTGAGCCGCGTCTCAACCGCCGTTAGCCGCTGTGGATCGATCTCCACGCCGTCTATGTGCTGCTGTAGTTCGGTGCGCGCTTCATTCAAAGCAATGGCGGCCGAATCCAGTAGTTCTCTGGCGCTGGCCGCCGCAGTGGTGCTGTGCTCTTCACCGCTGAGCAGCTGCAGCGCTTTTTGTGTGCCGGATTCCTGCTCCTGGCATAACTCGAGCGCCGCGTGAGAGGTCTGCAAAATCGCTTCCGCATTCGCCAGCAGCTTTTGCTCCTGTTCTAATTCAACGAGTTCGCTTGCACCGAGATTTAATTCGTTGAGTTCCTCCACCTGGTAGGCCAATAGCTGTGCGCGTGCGGTCTGCTCGTCTTGGGTGGAAGTGAGTAAATCGAGTTCACGCCGCGCCCGCAGCCAGTCCGAGGCGGTGTGCTCAACCTCCGTGGTCAGTTTCAGGTGGCCGGCGTAGGCATCGAGCAGCGTTCGCTGAATCGGCTTGCGCAACAGTGACTGATGTTCATGCTGGCTATGGATGTCGACCAGCATTGCGCCCAGCTCTGCGCAGTCCTGCAAATTACAGGCAGAGCCGTTGATGTAAGCGCGGCTGCGACCCTCAGCGGTGATAATGCGCCGAAACAGGCATTCCTCGCCCCGCGCCAGATCGCGATCCCGCAGCCACTGTGAGGCATCGGGAATGGAGGAGAGATCAAATCCGGCCACAATTTCTGCCTTATCGCAGCCGTGGCGCACCGCCTTGGGATCGGCGCGGTCACCCAGGCAAAGGCCCAGTGCATCCAGCATGATCGACTTGCCAGCGCCGGTTTCGCCAGTGATGACGGTCATGCCGGCAGAAAAATCGATTTCCAACTCAGAGACGATGGTGTAGTTGCTGATGCTGATGTGCGTGAGCATGGGAGCGGCCTAGCGGTTTCAAATGTTATACAGCAGAACACCGGCTTTTTAAATTGGCAGTGCTGTGATAAAAACGGAGGGTAGAGGGGAGAGTGATGGAGGGTCAGTGACAGACATCTCGGAGCGAGCCAGTGTTTTGTTGAAATCCCTAGTTGAGCGCCATATTCGCGATGGCCAGCCAGTGGGATCGAAAACGCTATTGGAGGAGGCCGGCCTGCCGGTGAGTGCTGCCACCATCCGCAATGTGATGTCAGACCTTGAAGACAAAGGCTATCTGCACTCTCCTCACACCTCTGCTGGGCGGGTGCCCACGTCGATGGCGTACCGCTTGTTTGTCGATAGTCTACTGCAGGTGCAACCGCTTGATGATCAGTCAATCTCCCGTCTGCGCGAGGAGCTGAACCCGGATAAATCCTCCTCTGAGCTGGTGCACAGTGCATCCGCCTTGCTCTCCAGCATTACCGCTCAAGCCGGCCTGGTAACGGTCCCTAAGCAAGAGGCGAACCAGCTCAGGCAGGTGGAGTTTTTGCCGCTCTCCGGGAATCGAGTGCTGGCTATCCTGGTCATCAACGAGCGAGAGGTGCAGAACAGAATCATTTACACCCAGCGACCCTTTACCGAGGAGGAATTGCGGGAGGCGGCGACTATGGTAAATCAGCGCTTTGCTGGTCGGCCTATGCAGGTGGTGCAGGAGCAGATCCTGGCGGAAATGCATGAGGCCAGATCCCGCATTGATAGCTATCTGCAGGCAGCGCTGGACCTGGCGAATCAGGCATTGGAAAGTGGTGTAGAGGAAGAAGAGTATCTCGTCTCAGGGGAATCGCGGCTGGTGGGGAACGCCACCGCTGAGGAGTTGGCGCAGCTGCAGGAGCTGTTCGACGCTTTTGAGAAGAAAAAAGACCTGCTGCACTTGTTAGAACGCTGTAGCCGGGCCGACGGTATTCAGATCTTCATTGGCGAGGAAGCGGGCTACAAGGTCTTTGGTAACTATAGCGTGATCACCGCACCGTATAACGATGGCGACCGTATTCTCGGTGTTCTGGGCGTGATTGGGCCGACTCGAATGGCCTACGAGCGCGTGATTCCCATCGTCGATGTGACCGCGAAAATGTTGAGTTCAGCGCTTAGAGCCTGATTTTCCTCTATGCCTGTCTATTTGCCCTTGAATTGGGGTGATTTGCCCCCAATATCCCCAACTCACTATGCGTAAAAGCCATTGAAATGGAGGATAAGCGTGGCCGAGCAGAAGCACGAGCAACCGCAAAATGGGCAGGACGAGGCGCTAGATGCTAACAGCGGAGCGAAAACCGAGCCGCTACAGCAAGAAGGAGAGGCCGGGCCCGAGGCTGCCGAAGCAGCGGCGACTGAGGATATCCCTGAGAAAGAACCCTCTGTGGAAGAGATTGTCGCTCAATTGGAGCAAGATGCCGCCACCGCTAAAGATATCGCGTTGAGAGCGCAGGCGGAGGCGCAAAACGTCAAGCGTCGTGCCGAGCAGGATATGGAAAAGGCGCGCAAGTTCGCACTCGAGCAGTTCTCAAAAGACTTATTGGCGGTAGTGGACAATATGGAGCGGGGCCTTGAGGCCGCGGCCGGGCAGGAGGGGGAGGCCGTCAAATCCATTTCCGAGGGCGTCGAGTTGACTCTGAAGAGCCTGCTGGACGTGCTGAAAAAGCATCAGGTAGAGCCAGTCGACCCGCAGGGCGAACCCTTTGATCCCAACTTACACCAGGCTATGAGCATGGTGGAAAACCCAGATGTCGAACCCAATTCCGTGATCGCCGTGATGCAAAAAGGCTACACGCTGAATGGGCGTTTGTTGCGCCCGGCCATGGTTATGGTCAGCAAGGCCGCCAATTGAGTGTGATCGGCGTGAAAGCGGCAAGAATTACCGCCTGAAACCCTTGAAATGGGTCGTTTCGGGCCAATATTAGAAACATCGCAAATGAACGGGCAGGCACAGCTTGCTCGCAAGACTGGAGACTTTACATGGGCAAGATCATAGGAATCGACCTGGGCACGACCAACTCCTGCGTCGCAGTGATGGATGGAGAAAAACCCAGGGTCATTGAAAACGCGGAGGGTGATCGCACCACGCCGTCTATCGTCGGATACACCGAGGAGGGCGAAATCCTGGTTGGCCAGAGCGCCAAGCGCCAGGCGGTGACGAATCCGCACAACACCGTCTTCGCCGTTAAGCGTCTGATCGGTCGCAAGTTTGAGGACGATGTCGTGCAAAAAGACATCAAGATGGTCCCCTACAAGATCGTCAAGGCCGACAACGGCGATGCCTGGGTGCAGGCGCGCGACGAGAAAATGGCGCCGCCGCAGGTGTCAGCAGAAGTTCTGCGCAAAATGAAGAAGACCGCCGAGGAGTACCTGGGCGAACCGGTCACAGAGGCTGTCATCACTGTACCGGCCTATTTTAACGACTCCCAGCGCCAGGCGACCAAGGACGCCGGCAAAATTGCCGGACTTGACGTCAAGCGCATTATCAACGAGCCGACGGCCGCTGCGCTCGCTTACGGCATGGACAAAGCCAAGGGCGATCACACCATCGCGGTGTACGACCTCGGCGGTGGTACCTTCGATATCTCCATCATTGAAATCGCAGAAGTCGATGGCGAACACCAATTTGAGGTGCTCTCCACCAATGGTGATACGTTCCTTGGCGGTGAAGACTTCGACATGCGGCTGATTGAGTACCTGTCAGACGAGTTCAAAAAGGAAAGCGGTATCGACCTGCACAATGATCCGCTTGCGCTGCAGCGCTTGAAGGAAGCGGCAGAGAAAGCCAAGATCGAGCTGTCTAGCTCGCAACAGACCGAAGTGAACTTGCCGTACATCACGGCGGATGCCACGGGTCCTAAGCACCTGGTAGTGAAACTGTCTCGCGCGAAGTTAGAGTCGCTGGTAGAGGATCTCATCAGTCGCTCCATGGAGCCGGTCAAGATTGCACTAAAAGACGCGGGCCTCAGCCCTAGTGATATCCACGATGTCATTCTGGTGGGTGGTCAAACACGCATGCCGAAGGTGCAGCAGCAGGTAGCCGACTACTTTGGCAAGGAGCCCCGCAAGGACGTTAACCCGGACGAGGCCGTTGCCATTGGTGCGTCTATCCAGGGCGCGGTACTGGCAGGCGATGTTAAAGATGTACTGCTGTTGGATGTGACACCGCTGACACTAGGTATCGAAACCATGGGCGGCGTGGCAACACCGCTGATTGAGAAGAACACGACGATTCCGACCAAGAAATCGCAGATCTTCTCGACTGCAGAAGACAATCAGACTGCCGTGACGATTCACGTGGTACAGGGCGAGCGCAAGCAGGCGGGCAGCAACAAGTCGCTGGGTCGATTCGACCTGGCGGATATCCCGCCGGCACCGCGCGGCATGCCGCAAATTGAGGTGACGTTTGATCTCGATGCCAACGGTATTCTGAACGTATCCGCCAAGGACAAGGCGACGGGCAAAGAGCAGTCTATTCGCATCACAGCCTCGGGTGGTTTGTCTGAGGATGAGATAGAGAAGATGGTAGCGGACGCCGAGGTGAATGCCGAGGCCGATGCCAAGTTTGCGGATTTGATTACCTCGCGCAACACACTGGACGGTCTGGTCCACGCCGCGCGCAAGACGCTGGAAGAGGGCGCGGAGCACGCCACCGATGAAGAGAAGGCGGCGATAGAAGCGGCCATCTCGGAAGCGGAAGAAGCGCTGAAAGCGGACGACAAGGATGCTATCGATGCTGCCGCAACCAAGCTCACCGAGGCGACCAGCCCGGTTGCGCAAAAGATGTACACTGCGCAAGCGGCTGCGGCTGAGGGCGCGGCCACTGGCGCAGACTCAACCGAGCAGGCCGCTGATGCTGCCGACGATGTGGTCGATGCGGAGTTTGAGGAAGTGAAAGACGACAAGAAGTAAGTTGCTTGGAGGGTTGCTCCTCCAACACACTTCTTGCTGGCAGGACTACGCGGGCCCACAGTGCCCGCGTCGTCATTTCAGATCAGTGGCAAAAGTGTCCTAGGAATTTATGTCAAAACGCGATTATTACGATGTGTTGAGCGTCAGCAAAGACGCCGACGAAAAAGATATCAAAAAAGCCTATCGCCGCGTGGCCATGAAATACCACCCGGATCGCAATCCCGATGACCCCAAGGCTGAGGAGAAGTTTAAGGAAGCGTCCGAAGCCTACGAAGTGCTGACGGATGGCGAAAAGCGAGCGGCTTACGATCGCTTTGGTCACGCGGGCGTTGACCCCAATATGGGTGGTGGCGCAGGCGGATTTGGTGGCGGTAATTTCAGCGATATTTTCGGCGATGTGTTTGGCGATATTTTTGGTGGCGGCGGTGGTCGTGGTCGCGGCGGACCGCAGCGCGGTTCTGATCTGCGTTACACCTTGGACATCACGCTAGAAGACGCTGTTCATGGCACGACGGTCGAAATTCGCGTACCAAGCCTTGTCACCTGCGAAACCTGTGATGGCACGGGTGCAAAGAAGGGTACCTCGCCGATCATTTGTGGCACCTGTGGCGGCAGCGGTCAGGTACGCATGCAGCAGGGCCTATTTCAGGTGCAGCAAACCTGTCCAACCTGTCGCGGTACTGGCAAGATTATTTCCGATCCCTGTGCCACCTGCCATGGTCAGGGGCGCGTAGAAAAAACCCGCACCTTGTCAGTGAAGGTCCCCCCCGGTGTCGATACCGGTGACCGCATTCGGCTTTCTGGCGAGGGCGAGGCAGGGCCGGAGGGCGGTCCCTCTGGCGATCTGTTTGTACAAATGTCGGTGCGCCAGCACAATATCTTCGAGCGCGATGGCAAGGATCTATACTGCGAGGTACCTATTACCTTTGTCGATGCTGCCCTGGGTGGCGAACTAGAAGTGCCCACGTTGGATGGGCGTGTAAAATTGAAGATTCCCGCCGAAACCCAGACGGGCAAACTGTTTCGGCTGCGCGGCAAGGGTGTTAAGCCGGTGAGGGGAGGCCCCGTCGGCGATCTTTTATGTCGCGCGGTTGTGGAGACACCTGTTCATCTCAACAAGGAACAGAAAGCGCTGCTTGAACAGTTTCAGGAGAGTTTGGGCCAGGGTGGACACAAACAGTCACCGCGCCAGACCAGTTGGTTCGAGGGCGTGAAGAGCTTTTTCGATGACATGAAAATATGAGTACACGTATTGGCATCACCGGCGCGGCAGGGCGCATGGGTCGCACCCTGATCGAGGCGATCGACCTGGCACAGGGTGAGCTTGAACTGGGCGCTGCCATCGAGCAGCCCGATAGCCCCTTTATTGGTGTAGATGCGGGTGAGCTGGCAGGGCTAGGCAGAAAGAACATCGCCGTGGTGGCCAAGCTCGATGAGGTGATTGCTCAAATTGACGTGCTTATCGACTTCACTGTACCGCTGGCAACGTTGGCTAACGTTGCCAGTGCATCGCAAGCCGGCGTGCCCATGGTGATCGGTACTACCGGGTTTACCCCAGAGCAGCAATCGCAAATCGACAGCGCGTCGGAGCGTATCGCCATCTGTCAGGCGTCGAACTTCAGCACCGGCGTTAACCTGTGTTTTCAGCTGTTGGATATGGCGGCGCGGGTGCTGGGTGACGACGTTGATATCGAAGTCTATGAAGCCCATCACCGGCACAAGATAGATGCGCCTTCTGGTACCGCGCTGAGTATGGGCAAGGTCGTGGCAAATGCACTGGATCGGGAGCTAGACGACGTCGCCGTATACGGCAGACAGGGCCAGATCGGCGCTAGAGCTCGCCCCACGATTGGGTTCGCCACCGTACGCGCAGGTGACATCGTGGGAGATCATACAGTGACCTTCGCAGCCGAGGGTGAGCGTGTGGAAATTACCCATAAAGCGTCTAGCCGTATGTCCTTTGCCCGCGGGGCCGTACGGGCGGCGTCCTGGGCTGTGGGTCAGAGCGCAGGTATGTACGATATGCAGGATGTACTGGGTCTAAATCGACCCGAGGAGTAAAAGTATGAGCGCCCATGTTGTCGATATTGACCAGACTAATGCCGCCGCGCTGCTAATAGAGGAATCCCACAAGCGCCCGGTGGTGGTGGATTTTTGGGCGGACTGGTGCGAGCCGTGCAAGGTGATGATGCCGCTGCTGGAGAAAATCGCCGATGAATATCAGGGCGCGTTCCTGCTCGCCAAAGTCAATGCCGATCAGGAGCAGGCAATCACGCAGCAGTTCGGGGTGCGCAGTCTACCCACCGTGATGGTGATGCAAGATGGCCAGCCCGTAGATGGATTTGCTGGGGCGCAACCAGAGACCCAGGTGCGGCAAATGCTGGAGAAGTATCTCCCCAAGCCTTGGGATGGGCTGCTCAAACTGGCCCAGGAGCATATGGCAGCGGGCGACTTCGCCGCGGCACTTTCGCCTCTGCGTCAGGCGATGGAAGATTCTGGAAAACAGCACGATATTGTTATGGCCTACGCCCATGCACTGATTGAAAGCCTGCGGCTGGATGAAGCTGAGGCCTTGCTAAACGACGTGCGCATGGCAGATCAAGATGCCCACTGGGAGCAGCTCAAGGCGCAGTTGGAAATTAAACGTGAAGCTGCCAAATCGCCCGAGATTGAAGCGTTAGAGCAGCAATTGGCCGCAAATCCCGATGATCTAGACGTACGGCATCAACTGGCCGTGCAATACACCAACACCGGCCAATATCGAGCGGCGTTCGAAAACCTGGTGGAAATTCTGCAAAAAGACCTCGATCACGCCGACGGGGCCACGAAAAGGCTATTGCTGGATACCATCGCTAGCCTCGGTAAGGGCGATCCGCTGGCGGCGGAATATCAGCGCAAACTCTACAGCCTGCTTTACTAGGTCAACATCCGCAAAAATCCCTAGCGCACTAGGTGCAAAAATCCCTGCAACTCCCTGCACTGCCTGGTGTCTGAGGCGATCCCAAAGTTGTTGTTTTGTGGGCGGGGAATCGCTATCGTACATGCCCTCAGAATGAAAAACATACTCAGAAGTCAAATTTGATCGACTAGACGACCAGAGAGGTACCCCTGTGGACACTAGCTTTACGCCAGACGATCTGGCATTTCGCGATGAAGTTCGCGCGTTCTTTGCAAAAGAGTACACCGATGAGCTGCGCGCCCGTGTGGCCAGCACAGATCAGAAAGTCTTTAAAGCAGCGCTTGTCGAATGGCAGAAGCGACTGCATAAGAAGGGCTGGGTTGCCAGCAATTGGCCGAAAGAAATCGGTGGCACGGGATGGAACCCCACCCAGCAGTTTATTTTTGACAGTGAGCGCGGTGCAGCGGGTGTACCCGATGTCGTGCCGTTTGGGCTGAAAATGGTTGGCCCCGTGATTTACACCTTTGGTAATGAGGAGCAAAAAAAGCGCTTCTTGCCACCCATTCTGGCCAGCGATGAATGGTGGTGTCAGGGCTACTCAGAGCCGGGCTCGGGCTCTGATCTGGCCTCGTTGAAGACCAAAGCGGTGCGAGATGGGGATGACTACATCGTTAGCGGTGCCAAGATCTGGACCACCTATGCGCAACATGCCGATTGGATCTTCTGCCTGGTGCGTACCAGCAACGAGGGCAAGAAGCAGGCGGGCATCAGCTTTTTGCTAATCGATATGACCTCGCCTGGTATTAAGGTGAACCCGATTATTTCCATCGATGGCTACCACAGTCTGAATGAGGTGGAGTTCAACGACGTTCGCGTCCCCGTCGCCAATCGCATTGGCGAGGAAAACAATGGCTGGACCTATGCCAAAGCGCTGCTGGCGCATGAGCGGACTTCTATCGCTGAAGTCGCCGACTCCAAGCGTAAATTGGCACAGGTCAAAGAGCACGCCTCGAAAGAGCTTGGTGGTGGACGCTCTCTGATGTCCGACCCGGGTTTCCAATCGCGGGTATCCGATGTCGAAATCGAGCTGATGGCCCTGGAGTTCACCGAGCTTCGAGTTTTGGCTGCGGTCGCCTCAGGTGGTGCGCCTGGCGCGGAATCGTCGCTGCTTAAGATCAAGGGTACTGAACTGCAGCAGGCGGTACAGTCTCTGTTGATGGACGTGGCTGCCTACTACCAGGGTGTTTTGCCCAACGATCTGAGCGCGGATGAACTGGGTCACAGCTTTGGCAGCGATGCGCGCAAAGCCTATATGTACGGGCGGGCATCGACCGTCTATGGCGGCTCCAATGAAGTCCAGAAAAACATTATTGCCAAAGCTGTATTGGGCCTTTGATTGCCCTACAGCCGTTTGAGAGGTTAGTGAGATGAATTTTGATTTTACTGAAGAACAAACCATGCTGCGCGATAGCGTTGCTCGCTTTGTTCAAGACGATTACGACTTTGACACACGGCAGAGCATCGCCGCCAAAGATGATGGTATGAGCCGGGAAGTCTGGAAGACATTCGCCGAACTCGGCTGGCTTTCCATCCCCTTTGCGGAGGAGCACGGCGGCTTCGGTGGCGATGCGGTAGACATTATGGTGGTGATGGAACAACTGGGTAAGGGACTGGTGCTTGAACCCTATCTGGCCACCGTTTCACTGTTTGGTGGCTTGCTAAAAAAGGCGGGCAGCCCGGAGCAGCAAGCAGACTACATTCCCATGATTGTACAGGGCAGCTGCCTCGGTGCATTTGCCTACCTGGAACGTCAAAGCCGCTATGAGATGGCGGATGTGAAGACGACAGCGCAGGCGAGTGACGACGGCTATACGCTGAATGGCGAGAAGGTCGTGGTATTCAACGGCAGTAGCGCGGACCACGTTATCGTATCTGCCCGCACCAGTGGGGATCAGTTCGACAAAGCAGGCATCAGCCTGTTTCTGGTGTCGGGTGATGCAGCCGGCCTGGAGAAGACGAGCTATCGCATGATGGACGGCCAAAAAGTCGCCAACCTGACACTCGCTGATGTGAAGGTGTCAGCGGCCAATCTGGTGGGTGAACTCGATCAAGGCTTCGAGCTGATCGAGTCTGTGGTGTTGGAAGCAAATATTGCGCTGGCGGCGGAAGCCCTGGGTATCATGGAACAGTTGAACAGCAAAACGCTGGAATACACCAAAACGCGCAAGCAGTTTGATGTGGCGATCGGTAGCTTCCAGGCGTTGCAGCATCGTATGGTCGATACCTTCATGGCCTATGAGCAGGCCAAGTCGCTGCTGTACAGGGCAGTGTGTGCTCTCTCCGATGAAAAGGAAGACGCTGCAAGCGCTGTGCATGCGCTCAAGGTGATGGTCGATCGTTCGGCGCGTCTTATTTTTGGCGAGGCCATTCAAATGCACGGGGGTATGGGCCTCACCGATGAGCTGGATATCGGCCACTACGCCAAGCGCTTGATGATGATTAACACCACCTTTGGCAATGGTGACTATCATCAGGCACAATTCAACGCCCTGCGCTATAACTAGCCTCACAAACATCATAGGAGCGTCACAATGAAACTCGGCTTTCTGCTTGGTTATTCCGGTAAGCAAATCTCCATTCCTATCGATCTGATCAAGCAAGCTGAGTCCATGGGATTCGACTCTGTTTGGACCGCCGAGGCCTACGGCAATGATGCGGTCACCGCCGCGACTTGGGTGCTCGCTCAAACGACGAAGATCAAAGTGGGCACTGCGATTATGCAGATGCCTGCGCGCACACCTGCAATGTGTGCAATGACCTCCATGTCGCTGGATCAGCTCTCAGGAGGGCGTTTTATTGTCGGACTGGGCGCGTCAGGACCGCAGGTTGTGGAGGGCTGGCATGGGGTTCCCTATGGCAAACCGGTCACGCGCACGAAGGAATATATTCAGATCATGCGCAAGATTATGGCGCGTGAAGGCCCCGTTGAATTTGACGGCAAGATGTATCAAATGCCGGCTCGTGGCGAGGGAACGACGGGCCTCGGTAAACCGCTGAAGTCCATCCTCCAGGGGAATCCGGAGATTCCGATCTATACCGCCTCGATTACACCCGCCGGTCTGCGCTGTGCCGGGGAAGTTGCCGATGGCGTATTCCCGGTATGGATGGATCCCGATAAGTACTCGGTGATTGGCGAATACGTGGAAGCGGGTTTTGAGAAAGCGGGCGACGGCAAGTCGCTCAAAGATTTCGATATCGCCCCCTTTGTTATGGTGAGTTTGAATGACGATCTAAAAGCCGCCTTCGATGCGCTGCGACCCTGGATCGCGCTGTATATCGGCGGCATGGGCGCGAAGGGTAAAAACTTCTATACAGACTATGCGACGCGTTTGGGCTACGGCGATGTGGCGCATCGTATCCAAGATTTGTATTTAGCAGGTCAAAAAGAGGAGGCAGCAGCGCTAGTGCCTGACTCGATGCTAGATGGTTGCGCCTTGGTAGGCCCGGCCGGTCGTATCGCAGAGCGGCTGACGGTGTGGAAAGAGGCCAACAAACGCGGTGAAATCAGCAGCATGCTGCTCAGCGTGCAGGAGCCCGCGATCTTGGAGCTATTTGCCAAGGAAATGCTTTAGTGAATGTTGCCGATAAAATCATTGTCGTCACCGGTGGTGGCAATGGTATCGGCAAGGCACTGTGCGAGCGATTTCATGAGGGCGGCGCGGCGAAGATAGTCGTAGCTGACCTGGAGGATTCCAGTGCCAGTGCGGTCGCTGAAACAGTAGAGGGCGACGCCTGGGCCGTGGATGTGCGCAACGAGCAGCAAATCCAGGAAATGGTCGCCGCTACAGAAGAGCGCCATGGGCACGTCGACCTCTTTTGCAGTAACGCGGGCATTATCGCTCTGGATGGCGAACCCTGGTGGGCCACGTCCGCAGCGAATGAAACCTGGCAGGCCATGTGGGACATCCACGTCATGTCTCATGTCTACGCTGCCCGCGCCTGCCTGCCGCGTATGTTGGAGCGCGGCACGGGGTATTTCTTAAATACCGCCTCAGCAGCCGGGCTTTTGAACCAGATTGGAGACGCCGCGTACTCTACAACCAAACACGCTGCAGTCGGCTTTGCCGAAGCGCTGGCGATTACCCACGCCGATGATGGCATAGGCGTATCGGTCTTGTGCCCGCAGGCGGTAGCAACACGTATGATCGGGGCCGCAGGCGACGATACGGGTGGTACCGCCGGTGTCGATGGTGTGCTGAGCCCGCAGCAGGTGGCCGAGGAAGTGATCAAGGGGCTCGCTGCAGAACAGTTTCTCATTTTGCCTCACAAAGAAGTGGAGCAATATCGGCAGCGGAAAGCAGCCGACTATGATCGCTGGCTGGGCGGCATGCGCAAACTGCGCGCTCGTTTTGGTGTGCCGCAATCCAAGGAAGCCTAAACCGGGCGGGGAACAATCGTGGAGATAACTCAGCGCTTCGCGAGAACGGTGCTCAATGGGTTTGAGTCTTACTTCGCCGAATTTCAGAACATAACGCTCGCCGCCAAATCATGGTTTGAAAACGCTGATTGGCAAGGCATACAGCGTGCTTCCTCAGAACGCATTGATCTCTATAAAGTACACACGTCCAAGGTCAGCACCTTTGTTGAGTTGATCGCGGGCGATCAATTGCATGATCTACAGTTTTGGAAGAACGCGCGAGAAGCTTATGCGTCTCTCATCGAGGGGCATGATAATTTCGAAATCGCTGAGACATTTTTTAACTCCATTTACGGCGCTGTCTTCAAGCACCGCAAGATTCGTAACGAATACGTGTTCGTCTTCTCGCCTCAGGGCGATATGCCCACAGCGAATCTGAACAGAGTATTCAACCGATATCCACTGAATGAACCGCTCAAAGATCTATTGGCGCGTGTGCTTGATGACTACGCCTTTACTATTCCCTACGAAGACCAGGCTCGGGATATTCGCAACATCATTTCCGTGGTTGATAAGTATTTGAAACCTCGCTTTAGCCTGGATCGGGACAACGTGGAATTCCAGGTACTAAAGCACCACTTCTATCGCAATAAGGGCGCTTATATTGTCGGTAGAATTGTCTGCGGTGCGGACTCTATGCCCTTTGTTCTACCCATTCTCCATAACGAGGCCGGCGCGGTTTACGTGGATACGGTGTTATTCGGGTCCGATAAAGTCAGCGTGCTGTTTAGTTTTACGCGCTCTTATTTCTTGGTCGATGTCAGTATTCCGTCTCAGTATGTGCTGTTTTTACAGCAGATGATGCCCGCTAAACCCATCTCTGAAATCTATAGCTCAATGGGTTACAACAAGCACGGCAAGACCTACTACCATCGATGTGCCTATCGCCATATGAAAAGCACATCCGACCAATTCATGATCGCACCGGGCATCAAAGGCATGGTGATGTCGGTTTTCACCATGCCATCCTACGATTTCGTGTTCAAAATCATTAAGGATCGCTTCACGCCACCGAAGGATATGACGCGAGAACAGGTTAAGGCGAAGTATCGCCTGGTGAAGCGTGCAGACCGGGCGGGTCGAATGGCGGACACACAGGAATTTACCAATCTCGCGTTTGCGCGAGATCGCTTTTCGGACGAGGTCATGGAGGAACTACGAACCTCGGCTCCATCCATGCTCGAAGAACATGGCAAGGCCTTGGTGATCAAGCACGTTTACGTTGAGCGACGCATGACGCCACTCAATCTCTACCTGCAGGATGCAACGGACGAACAGTTGCGAGACGTGATGGACGAGTACGGTAACGCTATCAAGCAGCTGGCTGCGGCCAATATCTTTCCGGGAGATATGTTGTTAAAGAACTTTGGTGTAACGCGACATGGCAGGGTGGTGTTCTATGACTACGATGAGATCATGCCCTTAGTGGACTGTCATTTTCGGGTGATACCCGCACCGCGCAATGAGATGGAAGAGATGGCGAGTCAGCCCTGGTACTCGGTTGGGCCCAACGATATTTTCCCAGAGGAGTTCCGCCTGTTCTTTTCAGGCAACCAGCGGGCGCGCAAGGTGTTTGATCAGCTGCACAGTGATCTGTATGAGGCTGACTTCTGGCAAACGATGCAGCAGCGTGTACGCGATGGACACATCGAGGATTTCTTCCCTTATCGGCGTAAACTGCGCTTTGATCGGGGCGTACATGCCGACGCGCCCGAGGTTCAGGAGCTGGCTTAATGGCAACCCTATATTTATTTCGCCATGGACAGGCGTCTTTCGGTGCAGATGACTACGACAAGCTCTCTCCCTTAGGCGAGCGCCAGGCCACGGTACTCGGAGAGTATTTGCGCGACACGGGTGTGGTATTGGATGCGGTATACAGTGGCGACCTGTCGCGCCAGCGCGAGACGGCACGGCTAGCGCTGCTTGCACAGCCGAGCACCGTGGAGCCCGTGATCGATGATCGCTTTAATGAAATTGATAACGATGAGCAGGTAAAGGCAATCTTGCCCAGGCTCGTGAAGACCGACGCCAGGCTGGCGGCTATCGTGGAGCGGGGGTTGAGCTCCAGTAAGGACTATCAAAAAGTCATTGATGCGGTCTTCAACTACTGGGTATCGCCGGAATGTGATGAGCCGGGCATACGCAGCTGGTCCGACTATTCGGGCGCTGTGAAAAGTGCCATGCGTGAACTGATCACAACGCAAGGCAGCGGGAAGACAACGGGAATATTTACCTCGGGCGGTACCATCGCGACGATTGTGGCCCAGGTTTTGGGTTTGGCCGGGTATCAGACCTATCAGTTTTACGAGCCCGTTTTTAATTGCTCGGTGACGCAGTTGTTTTACAGCGGTAACAAGATCTCTCTGTCCTACTTTAATGATCGTTCCTACCTGCAATTGTTCGGTGCCAAAACCGGTGAAGAACTGGTGACCTACCGTTGAGCTGGTTGTGACGGACATCTACCTGGTCAGGCACGGTGAGGCAGCGGCTACCTGGGCGCAATCACCTGATCCGGGGCTTTCTCAACTGGGCCATCAGCAGGCACATGATGTCGCGCAAGCCCTTGCGCCCAAGCTGGATAGCATCGATGTATCATTAATCACTTCACCCATGCTTCGCGCCCGTGAAACAGCGCAGCCGCTCGCGAATCATTTGCAGCAGGACGTTGCTGTGCTCGAAGCGTTCCGAGAAATTCAGGCTCCGGTGCCACTCGCTGATCGACAGCGGTGGCTGCGGGCGTTCATGCAACAGCAGTGGGAAGAACAGCCTGAAGCGCTGCATACCTGGCGCGACCGTGCTTTTGAGGCTCTATTAGCGCTGTCGCACTCCGCCGTGATTTTCACTCACTTTCTGGTAATCAATGCCCTGGTGGGGCAGATCACGAATGAACCCACCACGCTGTGTTGCTGGCCGGATAACGGCTCTATGACACATCTACGCCTGGAGGCCGGCGCTTTAAGTGTCGTCGCGCTGGGAAAGCAATTGCAGACGCGTGTGAACTAGCTCGATATGACGCACAGGTCGATGCAGATATCGATATCAGTGCGTTAGCCTAACCTAGAGCGGTGCCGCAGAATACACCCGCCTCGGATTGAAACTGTGGATCTTAGGAACAGTTCGCATATTGAGAATGTGCTTTAGCGCAAGCTTCGCTGGTATGCGCTATGGGTGTTAAGCCCGATCTACTCCGGCTCTTCGTCTCGCAGTCGTATTAGGGCCTCTTGTGCCGATGACGCTATGAGAACGCCGTCGCGCGTGTAAAAACTGCCGCGACTGAAACCACGTCCTGCAGCGGCATTTGGGCTGTCCATGCTGTAGAGCACGTAGTCATCGAGCTTGAACGGACGGTGGAACCAAAGTGCATGATCCAGGCTGGCGGTTTGCACTCGCTTGCTCATGGGGCTGAAAGGGTGTGGGTATAGCGCCGTACCCAGCAGCCCGAAATCCGAGACAAAAGCCAGCATGGTCTGATGCGCGCTTAGCGCATCACCCAGCTCACCCTGGATCTCAAACCACATGTGTTCTATGGGCTCCTGGGGCTCGGGATTGATTCTGTCCCTGGGCAATACGCGACGTCTATCAATGGGCAGCTCTTGCGGAAAATACGATTGGCCATACTGCTTAGCAAGTTTGGCCCACTCTTCCTGCTCTGACTTCAACGCTTCAGGTGGCGGCACATCGGGCATGGTTGACTGATGTGACAAGCCTTCTTCCAGTACTTGAAACGATACCTCAGTACTAAAAATGGCGCGGCCATCCTGCTTGGCGACCACCCTGCGGGTGGTGAAACTCTTGCCATCTCGGATGGGGTCGACCTCATAAACAATCTGTTTGTTGGGATCGCCTGGGCGCATGAAGTAGCCATGCATCGAATGCGCCACCCGATCTTCAGGGACCGTCCGCAGCGAGGCGTTCAGGGATTGTGCCAAGACCTGGCCCCCAAAAATTCTCGAAGGGCGCTTGGGACTTTTGCCAATAAACAGGTACTTATCGATGGTCTCGACTTCGAGATAGTTCATCAGCTTCTTCAGCTTGTCAGACAAGGACGTTCTCCATAGCGGGTTTTCCTCAGCCTTTTTTTACCAGCCCGTTCAGGAAGACATCGAAATAGTCGCCGGCGGCATCATCCAGATTGTCAATCCTGCGCCATAGCGCCAACTCCATAGAGGCATTGACCGCACCCGCGATTAGATTTTGGGCAACAAAGGCATCGATGTCGCGCACGCTTCCGTCTTCCATCCCCTCGCGTATGAAGTCACCAAAGCGGGCATTGTTCGCGTCTGTCCGAGCGAGAATGATGCGTCTGCGTTCCATTGGTAGGGCGGTAATGGAGTTGTAGCGAATGAGTGGACCTTCATTCGAGTTTTGAAAATAGAAAATGCGACGGAATGTCTGCTCGATTTTTTGTAAGCCGTTGACATCACTGTTACTGGCCTGGCGATGGATACTCTCTATGATGTCCAGCGAGCGCGAGTAGCAGTTGAACAAGAGATCTTCTTTATTGCGAATGTGGTAGTAGAAAGCGCCCTTGGATACCTGCAATTGTTCTGCTATCTCATCGAGCGATGTGCCGTCAAAACCCTGTTTGTTGAACAGCCAGGTGCCCGTTCGATAGAACGCCTCTTGCTTGAGACGATTTTGCTGGTCTCGGTCGAATCCCTGCAGTGGAAACTCATTGGACTCGACCACTGCCGCCGGTGTGGAATGAAATTCATCACTACCACCGTGTAGGCCTCGAGCAAGAATGTCGACCGCTTTGCGGGCAGTGTCGCGCACCTGATCGCTGGGTATTTTGTGTAGCCAGGAAAACGCCCAGTCTACTGAGCCCAGCATCGCTCTGGTGGTCGCGATGGTTTCTACCGGGCGGAATGAGCCAGACTCAATACCTTCGCGAAGATGTTGACGCAAGCGTTTAAACAAAGCGATGTATTGCTCTTCAACATCCTCGCGGTGTGCGCCCTTAAGCGAGGCGATTTCCAGCAGTGCAGCTATGTGGCTGCCGCGTCCCTCGTAGGCTGCCAGCCAGTTTTCGAAGAACGTATGAAAGTATGCAGCCAGCCGTTCTCTAGGGTTGGTGTACTGCTGTTCTATTGTGTCTAAGTTGCTGTGATGGAAGGCTAAGGCCGCCATGTAACACTGATAGATCAGCTCTTCCTTGGTTTTGACGTAGTAGTAGAGGCTGGTTTTGGTAAGACCCAAGTTCTGGGCGATATCTTTGAGCGTGGTCGCGCGCGAACCCTTTGAGTTAAATAGCCGCGCTGCCTGCGAGAGAATAGCGAGGCGTTTAGCATCGTGTTGAACAGTGCGATTGAAGGGTGAAACCGACGTTGTTTCGGATGCAGACCTATCCTCAGCCATACCCGTTTCTCTAATTCTGAGAGGCGAAATCAGGGCGCTGGGACAGCAAAACGTACCAGCAATTCTAAGATTAGAACTTTAAGTATTTTTTTTGTCGCTGTCCACAGTTAAACAGTCTGCCGCCCTTGTATTTGAGCTGCTTTAACGTTCAACCAATGGTGAGATCTATAGCGTCGCAGCAACATGGTGGCTTTCGTGCCGTAATCCAAAATCATGACGCCGAAGATCCAGTACACCGAAAAATCGAAGTAAAGAAATATTGAGGCGGGAATCAATCGCCCTAAAACCATGCCGCAGAAGGTCGACTTTAGCGGAAAGCGGGTGTCACCCGCTCCGCGCAAGGCACCCGCTAAGGTCAAGTCGCAGGCCATCATTGGCAGGCATAAGGCCAACATATAGATAAACACGACGGTTAGCTCGACAACCCTGGGATCATCAATCATGAACTCAGCGAAGGCTTTGGCGAACCAAACTAGCACCAGCGCCATAACACACATCGCGACAAGCCCCAATCGCAAGGAACGCCAGCCCGCAGCAATGGCAAGATCAGGTCGTCCGGCCCCCAATTGCTGACCTACAAGCGTCGCGGCCGCAATTCCGAACCCGAACCCGACGACAATGGCAAACGTCACCAGAACGATACCGATACCGTAGGCGGCGTAGGCCTCTGTGCCGTAACGAGCGACGATGGCAAAGAAGACAAGAAAGCCCAACTGAACCAGGCCTTGCTCCAGCATCGCGGGAGAGCCGATAGCGATCAGTTTGCGTGCTATGCGTAAATCAATTTTGGCTTGCTTGAACGCCTTCAGATTAAATCGGTCACGCCACCACATAGAAACAAAAATGACGGTCACTAACGCACCTGCCGAGCTGCCGCCAAGTGATACGCCGGGCACACCTAGTGCGGGCAGAGGGCCTACCCCATAGGCGAGGAGATAGCCGAACAGAATATTGAAGAATGAACTGAAAAACAGAAACCAAAGGGGCGTGACGACGTTGCCTGTCGCGCGCAGAGCGCTGGCCAACATCAAGTTTGTCGCTGCGAAGACGTTAAATATACCCAACCAAAAAATGAACCTCACCGTTGATCGCGTCGTCTGTTCGTCGAGCCCGAAAAGCGATGCGATGGGTTCGGGCGCCAACAAAATCGGAATACTGATGATTGCAGCAAGTGCTGCTGATAAGGCCAACGCCGTCCAGTTTACCAGCTCGGCCTGACGCTGATTTCCCGCGCCCCAGCTTCTGGCTATTAATGCAGTGGCGGCAACCGACAGGCCCATGAAAATGGCCTGTATAAGGAAAAACACCCGGTGTCCGGATGTGACAGCAGCCACGGCGCTTGTCCCCAACCCGGTGACGACCTTGATGTGCATGAAACCGACTGTTGCAAACAGTAGATTGGAAATGATTGTCGGCCAGGCTAAGCGCCAAACGCCGTGGCTTGAGGCTGATACAGGTGAGGCATCGGATGATGACAAGGGCGGGCTCAGACTACTCAGTTTTGACTGCGCTTCAGGCTTTTATAGCGCCGAGCTGCTGGCACTGTTTGTGGCGAAAACAATCGGTAGTGTGATCGTTGACCATACCCGTGGCCTGCATGAAGGCATACATGATTGTCGAGCCGACGAAGGTGAAGCCGCGCTTTTTTAGATCCTTGCTCAATGCATCCGAGATAGCAGAGGTGGCTGGTACCTCTTCGAAGTGTTTGAAGTTGTTTTGAATGGGTTCAAAATCGACGTACTTCCATAGGTAGTCAGAGAAACTGCCCACTTCCTCTTTGATTTTGAGAAAGGCTCTGGCGTTCTTGCGCGCCCCAAAGACTTTTAGGCGATTGCGAATGATGCGTTCGTCCTTGAGTATTTTTTCAAGCTTGCCATCCGTGTAGCGGGCAATGCGCTGTGCATCGAATCCATCGAATAGTTGGCGATAGCCTTCACGTTTTCTCAATACGGTTATCCAAGAAAGACCGGCTTGAGCACCCTCCAGAATAAGCATCTCAAACAGATGTCGATCATCGTAACTCGGTACACCCCACTCCGAATCATGATAGGCAACATAAAGTGGATCGTCACCGCACCATCGGCAGCGTTGCGTCATTTTTGAACCTCCCATAGGGATACCAGTATCGTGCTGGCGAGGTTTAGTGTCCAGCGGGTAGCGATGATAACGCGCCTGTGCCACACTTTGCCGCCAGTTGCTTGGAGAACACCAAATGTCGGATTCGATCTTATACAGCCGCGAAGGTCATGTCGGCCGCCTCACTCTCAATATTCCCGAGAGACACAATGCACTGGGTCGCGACGAATTACTGGCAATTCAAGATCGACTGAATGAAGTTGAGGTAGATAAGCAAGTCAGGGTATTGGTACTCTCCGGGTCGGGCGAACGCACTTTTTGCGCTGGTGCTTCTTTGCAGGAATTGGGTGATGGAGAGATAGGCCACGATTGCTTTCGTGAAACCACTACCCGGTTAGCAACACTTCCCATTCCCAGCATTTGTGCACTGAATGGCAATGTATTCGGAGCAGGTGTTGAGCTGGCGCTTAGCTGTGACTTTCGGCTAGGTGTTGAGGGGATACGAATGCGAGTGCCCGCCGCCGCGATTGGCCTGTGTTATCCACCTAGCGGCGTGCAACGCCTGGTAGAGGCCCTCGGTGTGAGCGTGGCGAGGCGCATATTATTATCCGCAGAGGAGTTTGATACCCGCGGCATGCTGGAAACGGGTTTCTTGGATCACCTTGTTTTGCCAAGCCGCTTTGCTGAGGCGACCGATGATCTTGCGACAAAGGTATCAACCTTGGCACCCCTTGCCGTACAAGCGATGAAACAAACTATTGCACAAGTGCTAACTGGAAATATTGACGAACAGCAGCTGAAAGACATAGCGGATGGGTGTACAGCGTCAGTCGACTTTCAGGAGGGATTGGCCGCGCAGCGCGAAAAGCGGGAACCGCGATTTAAGGGAGAGTGAGCCGAGTTTAGTGACTGGGCGCAAGCGGCCCGTGGCAGCGCAAGCCACGATCAATCGCCATCCAGGGAAGCCCGAGCTTCGCAAGCCAGCTTAAGCCCGCTTCTTCGGTTTTCAACCTCGCAATCGTGGCCGCACCGCAAGCTTCTAAGGAGGTTTGGGCAACCACCGCTACACCCAGCAACCCCGGCAGGGGTTGTGCGTCCACAGGGCTCAAAGCCTGACCGAAATTCTCGCCCGCCAATTTCACCCGCTTTTCAAAATCACCTCTCAGGGCGAAACCCTGATCATTGAGCTTGAACCGAGCGATAGCCGTCCGTGGTCCGCGTGGATGGCGCATGCCAACCAACCAGTTCGCACCATCATACTGTTTACCAATGCTGACTGCATCGCTGTCCATTTCAATCAGCGCGTGACTCACTTCCTCCTTAATGAGTTGTTTGCGCAGTGTATCGATCACATAGGGTCTGACGCAGCTATCTAGGTTTATGAGCATACCCTTTTTCGGTAGGCGCGCTCCTGCAGGCGTGATTTCTAGCGCGGACCATCCCACCAACTTCAACATGCCCTTTACCTGCTCTGCGGTCGCACGCAATCGCCCTTCAGCGCTATAGCAGTCACGTAAGATCCAGGTGGTTGGGTCAAACAGGTGGTTGCTTTGGGCCCAAAGCGCGGAGACAAAAGTCAGAAGACTTCGGCTTTCGGCATCGAGCGGCGTGAAAGCGCCTGTCCCGGCAGCCTGATTGATATTGCTCACGACGCTGCCTGGGAAAAAGGAGCCAAACTTTGACTCCAGCCGCTTCAACTCCAGTTCCGACAATTCAAGTAGTTCCGAGGGCTTATGCGTTCCGGCCGATATCACAAGGCGGCAGGGGCTTCCGAAAACATGCAAGCGCTTTTCTAGGTGGGGTTTCAACAAACGTCCTGTACTGTTAAAGCCATTCAGTCTTGGAGGTGTCACAAACCAGCACAATGTAACAGAGGCGCCCGGACACATGCCACTGTATAGGCGCTTTATCGCTTGGTGTGGTTAACGGTCGATTGGGGGGAATGTTAAGGTGATTGATGTTCCGTTCACAACCGAGACGCCGATTTCACCCGACAGTCTTTTGGCCATGGCGTTGACCGTGGCCAGACCGGAACTGTCAGTGGAACTCACGTCTACATTCGCTGGTAAACCGCAACCGTTGTCCTCGACCACAAGATGATAGAGACTGCCCACCTCCTGGACCTCAGGCGCTTGTAGTCTTACGTGAATGTAATGCGGCCCATCCCCTTCGAAGGCATGCGCAACGATATTCTCCAACAGCTCATACATGATAATTGCCACTGGAGAAGCGAGTTCAAAGGGTATGATTTTGGAATCAACTTCGTTGATTGTAGTGATAGCCTCTGCGCCCAGTGGGAAAGTCTCAAGCAGTTTGTCGATAACGACTTGCGTATAGCGATTCAGATCGGCGAACAGCTTGTCCTCTTGGTAGTAAAGGCAATCTTCTAAAATTCGCAAGGCCTTGACCCGGCTGATATTTGTATTAGTTAGCTCCCTCGCATCGTCGTCTGTAACCGACTGGCCTTTTATGTCCAATAGCTCTTCAATGATAGTAAGAGTCGAAACATTGTGCCGATACACAGATTTGACTAGCTCATCGTGCAGTTCTAGCTGTTCGACCATTTCGTCCTCGGCCCGCTCTTCAGCGGCAACCATCGCAACCGCCAGTTCTTTGGCACGCCGTTCTACCGCGTAACTATCGTAGATTCGCTTTCCCATCCATCCTACAAACAGCGCTGTTAAACCATAGAAAAGATATGCCCACCAGGTAAGCCAGGGGGGAGGTAAGACCTCCACCCCGATCGTCAGACCCTCTCGATTCCAGACGCCTGCAGAATTAGCCCCTTGAACTTTTAACGTATAGTCACCCGGCGGAAGCCGTGTGTAAGAAGCAGTATTGCTATTGCCGTTATCGATCCAGTTAGGATCAAAACCTTCTAGCATATAGCGGTAGATGTTTTTTTCTGGATCGAGAAAATCCAGCACGCTGAAAACAAACTGGACGAAGTAGTCCTTATGCGTAAGCTGAACGGAGTTAATATTCCTTGCATTGAACGAATCAATCTTCCCGGTGCCTGGAATAGCAATTTCGAGCAATGACATATCGGGTGGGTCGTCCCTCGCGTCGACAGTGCTCGGGTCAAACCTGTTGTAGCCCTGGCTGCCGCCAAAATAAATTCGACCTGAAGAATCCTGGAATGACGCACCGAAATTGAAGTCAGGACCTTGTAGGCCATCTGACACACCAAACTGTGCGAGCAGTTCGCCATTTGAGTCGAGCTTGATAATGCCGTCTTGTGTTGAGCACCAGGCGTAGCCACGCTTATCGAATTCGATAGCGTAAATCGTGAAGTCGTTTGAGTTTGATAATAGATTCGATTGACGAAGAGTGTGGTTACCCTCAAATCGGTCGGCTGCAGGCCAGATGAAAAGTCCATGCTCCTTTGTACCGATCCACAAATCTCCGTTGGCGTTCTCTGCGATTGAGAGTATCAGGGGTTTCACCTTTCGATCACCCAGCAAAAACTCGTGATCAAAAAGCTTAAAATCGTCGGTATCGGAGCGGTAGACGTATATCTTTCGTTCGGTGCTTACGATTATTTCTTCGGAAGCAGTTTGAGTTACTATGGTGATGCCTTGTTCGGGGAGTCTTCCGTTGGATATATACGAGTTAACCGCTTCCTTTTCCACCCTAAAAAGTCCAGAGTCGAACGAAGCGATCCAGACGACTTCCTTTCCTGTGTGCAAGATACTCGCAACGTGAATCTGAGTTAAAATGTCCGCTGGCACAGGAATGGTCTGTAGTGAGTTTAGATCGAGTATTTGTATACCATTTCTTTGAAAGCCCAGCCATAGTTCTTCGTTTGTTGACGCCATACTCATGATTCGTTGATCGTCTAGCTCACTCGAGTTCTGCATTTCGTCGAAATTTACATGGGTTCCTAGCTCTGGATCTAATCGAAACAAGCCGTTAAAAGTACCTACCCAGATGTCCTGGTCATTACCTTTGCTGAACGCCTGCACATCGTCGAAAACTCTGCTATTGGCTTGATTGAAGTTTTGGAAAGGGCCGTACGAAATAGTGTTTACACCTGAGAAGGTGCCGATCCAAATCTTGTCATCGTCAGCTATCAGTGTTGTGATGTCGTTGCTAGAGAGTGGGGATGATTTCGAAAAATAGGATTTGAAGGAACCTGTGTTGAGGACCGATTGGTATAATCCATGGTTGGTCGCGACCCACAAACTGTTGTTGTGAATTAGCAGATCACTGATTGAGATTGACTTGGTTCGATCCCAGAGAATAGTTGGTTTACTGTCCACCGGGTCTAGCTTTATGGATACCAGTAGTCCTTCAACAGTGCCTATGTAGAGTTCGCCTTTTGAATCAGATGTCAACGAAGTAATCCAATCACTAGAGTCTTCGGCTTCGCTTATTTGCAATATCAACTCTGGCGCTTCATGTTTGGACTTAATCCTGTATACGCTTGTCCTTGAGGAGAAGTAAACATTACCTGATATATCCGATGCGATGGTTCCTATACTGCTAACTTCACCCGTTTCGATCTTATGTATTTTTTCTTCTTGATTCGAATTGGTTGTGGACAAGGCGTACGCATACAAACCGTGATTTGTTGCTATCCACGCAATATTTCCACTACCTATATGTGTATCGTTGACTACATCTAGTTTGGAGTACTTTTGCTTGAAAATGGGTTCAAACGAAGTACTTTCGCTGTGTAACCGAAGCACCCCTCCACCATAGGTAGCGATGATGATATTTCCAGACTTGTCTTCAGATACCTCTTGGATAAATGAAGCTGGAATCCAATGATTATCCTCGGAATCGGTACTGTACCGGATGAGCTTAAACCCATCGAAACGATATAGCCCTCTCTGTGTGCCGATCCAAAGTAAACCGTCTGAAGCTTTTAGAATAGACGTGACGGAGGGATGTCCGATTTTCTTTGAAAGTGGAGAATCAAGGATTTTTACCTGGCTTGCTGTTTTCGGGTGGGCGAACAAAGATACTATTGGAAGCGAAAGAGCTAGGAAAATCGTGCAGAAATATGGTGCTAAGAATAACTTCAAGTGGTTAGATACCCAGTAGACTGCGGCGTAGAGCATGTACCCGTTGCCTCAGGAAAATGAGATCCACTGTCGTCCTGAGAAGCGATCTGCTGTTTTTCAGATGAACCTAACTTTAAATTCCGTAACAAACTCTTCATAGGCATCGGAAATCTCTAGAAGGCTTTTTTCGATATCCGCAATATTGCCTGTACGGCCAAGTCCTTCGACTTCGGCACTAATTAATCGAACCTTCTCGGCACCAATGTTTGCACTCATGGATTTGATTGCATGTGCAGTCTTGTATAGCCTATCAGAATCGCCCATTCGAAAGTCGCTTGATATCTCAGTCAGCTTTTCCTCCATTTGATGGGTAAATCCATCTAAAATACTTGGGAG
>JBCCNJ010000050.1:0-28963 GCA_039025905.1 Pseudomonadota bacterium
ACAAGCCAGCCGAAAAATTCAGATGTGCTGGACCAGATCGATTTCGTACTCAATGTCACCGCCCGGTGCCTTCACCGTCACCACATCACCTTCTTCTTTGCCGATTAACGCTCTGGCAATCGGTGAGCCGACCGATATCAAGTTCTGCTTTACGTCTGCTTCGTCTTCGCCCACGATCCGATAGCTGATGGTTTCGTCGGTCTCAACATTCACTAAGTCGATAGTGGTGCCAAAGATCACTTTTCCCGTCTTGGCAATTGCGGTGACGTCGATGACTTGCGCATTACCCAGTTTGCCTTCGATCTCCATGATACGACCTTCATTGAAACTCTGCTGCTCACGGGCCGCGTGATACTCAGCATTTTCCTTCAGATCACCATGCTCTCTGGCTTCGGCGATTGCCTGGGCGATTTTCGGTCGCTCAATGCGCTTGAGGCGATCCAACTCCTCCCTCAGGCTGGTTTCGCCCGACACCGTCATCGGGAACTTGTTCATCCCTGTACGCTCCTGTGCAAATCCTGCAGGCGACGTACCATCTGATCGCCCTCCTGCCTGAGCGCCATGCACACGGCTTCGCCTGCCGCCAGTGTAGTAGTATAAAACACGTTGTTGGATTCTGCGGTCGCCCGAATGGACGCTGAATCTGCAATAGCACGCCGCCCTTCCGTCGTGTTGATAATCAAATGCGCCTCATTGTTTTTGATCATATCAACAATATGCGGACGACCTTCTCGCACCTTGTTTACGCGTCGGACCGCTAAACCCGCTTCTTCGAGCGCATCGGCGGTGCCGGCCGTCGCCGCCAATGAAAAGCCTAGATCAACCAACTCACGCGCCGCGGCCACGATGCCCGGCTTATCAACATCACGCACACTCAGTAGCGCGGTGCCGGTACTCGGCGGCGCGTTACCCGCCGCCAGTTGCGCCTTAGCAAATGCGCCGGCGAAGGTGTCGGCGGTGCCCATCACTTCGCCCGTGGAACGCATTTCCGGTCCAAGTATCGGATCCACACCGGGAAACTTTTTAAACGGCAGTACTGCCTCTTTAACGCTATAAAAGGGAGGTACGACCTCGCGAGTTACGCCCTGAGCCTCGAGCGTAGTTCCGACCATACAGCGCGCCGCGACCTTAGCCAGCGAGAAACCGATACACTTAGAGACAAAAGGAACGGTGCGAGATGCCCTCGGATTCACTTCGATCACATAAATCTCATCGTCCTGCCAGGCAAGTTGCACATTCATCAGCCCGACCACGCCGAGTTCCAGCGCCATCTCTCTAACCTGATCGCGCATCTTGTCCTGCACCGCAGCGTCCAGGCTATAGGGTGGCAACGAACAAGCGGAATCCCCTGAATGCACGCCTGCCTGTTCGATATGCTGCATGATTGCACCAATGACCACCTGCTTACCGTCACTGACCGCATCGATATCCACTTCAATGGCGGCGCTCAGAAAGCGATCAAGCAGTACTGGTGAATCGTCCGAGACGCGCACGGCATCGCGCATATAGCGCAGCAGATCCTCCTCCCTATAAACGATCTCCATGGCGCGACCGCCCAATACATAGGATGGCCTGACAACCAGCGGATAGCCAATTTCGCTGGCGGCATCCACCGCTTCGTCCACGCTGCGAACGGTGGTGTTATCCGGCTGCATCAACTGCAGCTTCTGAATCATCTTCTGGAATCGTTCGCGATCTTCAGCGCGATCAATCGCATCCGGGGACGTGCCGATAATGGGCACACCTTGCGCCTCAAGCGCGCGCGCCAGCTTCAGAGGCGTCTGACCACCAAACTGCACAATGACACCCTTGGGCTGCTCTAGATCGACGATCTCAAGCACATCTTCTAAGGTGACAGGTTCAAAAAACAGCCGGTCGGAGGTGTCGTAGTCGGTAGAGACAGTCTCCGGGTTGCAGTTAACCATGATGGCCTCATAGCCATCCTCACGCATCGCCAATGCCGCATGCACGCAGCAGTAGTCAAATTCGATGCCCTGACCGATTCGGTTAGGCCCTCCACCAATCACCAGAATCTTGTCACGGTCGCTGGGATTCGCTTCGCATTCCTCTTCGTATGTGGAGTACATATACGCCGTGGCAGAGGCAAATTCGGCGGCGCAGGTATCAACGCGCTTATATACCGGGCGTATCTTCAGGGTATGGCGATGTTCGCGGACCTCGGTCTCAGTTGCGGCTAGCAGCACAGACAAGCGTTCATCGGAGAAACCCTTGCGCTTGAGAGCCCACATTTGTTGGTAATCGATGTCCGCAAGCTTGACTTGCTTCAGGGTATTTTCGCTTTGGATCAGATCCCGAATCTGCACCAAAAACCAGGGATCCACGCCGGATAGACGATACACCTCGTCAAGATCCATACCGGCGCGAAACGCATCCCCGAGGTACCACAGCCTTTCTGGCTTAGGGTTAGACAGCTGCGAGATCAACTGATCTTCAGCCTCCGCGCTTTCCGTATCGATCATATGCTCAAAGCCGGCGGAACCGACTTCCAGGCCGCGCATGGCTTTTTGTACTGATTCCTGAAACGTGCGTCCAATGGCCATGACCTCACCGACCGATTTCATCTGGGTGGTCAGGCGCGCATCGGCAGTGGCGAACTTCTCGAATGCAAACCGCGGTATTTTCGTTACCACGTAATCGATTGATGGCTCAAATGAAGCGGGCGTTGCTCCGCCAGTTATTTCATTCTGCAACTCATCTAAGGTAAAACCCACCGCTAGCTTGGCAGCGACTTTGGCGATAGGGAAACCGGTTGCCTTAGAGGCGAGCGCCGAAGAGCGAGAGACGCGAGGGTTCATTTCTATGATGACCATGCGCCCGGTTTCAGGGTCCTGGCCAAACTGCACGTTAGACCCGCCGGTTTCAACACCAATTTCGCGCAACACCGCCAGAGAGGCATTGCGCATAATTTGATATTCCTTATCCGTCAGGGTTTGCGCAGGCGCGACAGTGATAGAATCACCCGTGTGCACACCCATGGCATCAAAATTTTCGATCGAGCAGATAATGATGCAATTGTCGTTTTTGTATCGCACCACCTCCAACTCAAACTCTTTCCAACCGATCAGCGACTCATCGATCAGTAGTTCATTGGTCGGTGATAGATCCAAGCCGCGGGTACAAATCTTTTCAAATTCATCTCGGTTGTAGGCGATACCACCACCGGAGCCGCCCATGGTGAAGGACGGTCGGATAATGCAGGGAAAGCCGATTTGATCGAGCACCTGAAACGATTCTTCCAAGGAATGTGCAAAAGCAGAACGCGGCGTTTCCAAGCCAATGCGCTTCATCGCCTGATCGAATAATTGCCTGTCTTCGGCTTTATCAATCGCCTCTTTCGTCGCGCCGATCATCTCGACTCCATGCTCTTCGAGCACGCCCTCTCGGGCGAGATCCAGTGCACAGTTCAGCGCCGTCTGCCCTCCCATCGTCGGCAACAGCACATCGGGTTTTTCCGCGGCGATAATGCGAGCAACCGTGCGCCATTCAATTGGTTCGATATAGGTGGCATCAGCCATCACAGGATCTGTCATGATGGTTGCCGGATTCGAGTTAACCAGGATGACTCGATAGCCCTCTTCTCTGAGCGCTTTACAGGCCTGGGCGCCTGAATAATCAAACTCGCAGGCCTGACCAATCACAATTGGGCCGGCACCAAGAATGAGAATACTCTCGATGTCAGTTCTTTTTGGCATAAAACCTCATGAAGTGGGCGCTGCTTGTCGGGCAGCGCGCGCAGCCATTAATTCGATAAAGTGGTCAAACAAAGGAGCTGCATCGTGCGGCCCAGGGCTCGCCTCAGGATGACCCTGAAAACTGAATGCGTCCTTGTCGGTGCGGTGGATGCCCTGCAGCGTGTCATCAAATAGTGATTTGTGCGTGATTCGCAAGTTGTCAGGGAGATTCGCCTCGTCTACTGCAAAGCCATGGTTCTGGCTAGAGATCAGCACCGTTCCATCATCAAGATTCTGCACCGGGTGATTGGCACCATGGTGACCAAACTTCATCTTCACGGTTGCGGCACCGCTGGCCAGACCCAGCAGTTGATGACCCAGGCATATACCGAACACAGGTACATCCGTTTCCAAAATGCGACTTATCGCGGCAATCGCATAGTCACAGGGTTCAGGATCGCCAGGGCCATTGGATAGAAAGACCCCATCGGGTTTCAGAGCGAGCACCTCTTGCGCTGGGGTCTGGGCTGGCACGACCGTGAGGCGGCAACCTCTGTCAACCAGCATCCGCAAAATATTACGCTTAACACCATAGTCATAGGCCACCACGTGCCAGGTCAGCTGCTCGCCGGAAGGTATTTGATGGCCATGCCCCAACTCCCAGCTACCCTCCGTCCAGGCATAGCGTTCGGAGACAGTCACTTCCTTAGCGAGATCCATGCCTTTCAAACCTGCAAAGGCCTTCGCCTGGTCCAGAGCATGTTGTTCATCTATTGCTGACCCCGCCATCAGGCAGCCATTTTGGGCACCTTTGTCGCGCAAAATACGGGTCAATCTGCGGGTATCAATATCGGCAATCGCTACAATATTGTGCTGACGCAGATACTGCTCCAGCGCCTGTTCATTGCGATAATTGCTGGCCATCAACGGTAGGTCTCTTATCACCAAGCCGGCTGCCCAGATCGCGTTAGATTCTTCGTCCTCTGAATTCGTGCCTGTGTTACCGATGTGAGGATAGGTTAGGGTGACGATTTGTCTCGCGTAAGAAGGATCGGTGAGGATTTCTTGGTAACCACTCATCGCGGTATTAAATACGACTTCACCAACTGAGACGCCGTCGGTGCCGATACTAAGACCTCTAAAAATACTGCCGTCTTCAAGTGCCAGAATGGCCGGATTGGACAAACAAAAACCTCCCTTTGTTCGCTTTCGTGTCGCACATCGTTCGCTCATCCTCTCAAGCGCGAGGATCAGAGCGCCCGGAATAGATAGTGATGCAGTCAGTGCCTCAGCGCATAGGTCAGAGACCCTAGCGCTATCATCGTCGTCTGGGGACGCCGGTAATTGCTCTCATTACCGGACCAGGCCGCTACGACAACTTTTTTCTTTGTATCCCCGCGCGTATTGCCTGTTCCCGGGGCAGTCCTACCAGGACGTTTTTGTTTCCAGACTGTCATCGCCGGGCGGCCATTTCATGGGCGGCCCCCGCCGGGCGGCCCTGGCCGGGCGCCCCTTTCCCGGGCGGCCATAAAAAGGCGAGATGGGAATCCGCATCTCGCCGTGGGCGTCAAATAACGTCTGGTAACTCGCAGTAAATCGTCTCCGGCGGCGCTGACCGGGCCTGCGAAAGCTGGCTCGAGATTGTATGAGATAGGCATAAAACTGTCCAGCAGCCACTACTGGAATATCGAGTCCAGAGGCTGCGATCAATTGATTTAGGCAGGTATATCTCTATGATGGACCCAGTCTCCCGCGACTAGCGAATTCCAGTCGCATCCCGCAGGTTCATTCCCTTCAGCATGGTAGATTCCCCGAAAAACCAGGTGCCAGAAAAACTCAGCCGACGGCAGAGCGCAGTTTTGATTGCAGCATTGATGACCATCGCAACGGGTCAGTCGTTGGTGTTTGCGATCTTAGCGCCGCTTGGGCGTGAGGTCGATCTGGGTGAACTGGAGATCACCTCCATCATCGCCCTGTCGGCACTGGTGTTCGCGGTGGCAGCGCCCATATGGGGTCGACTTAGCGATCGAGTGGGTCGCAAGCCCATTATCATCACGGGCCTAGTCGGCTACACCATTGGCACCTTGGCATTTACCAGTGTGTTCTATGCCGGTTTGGCCGGTCTGCTCGGAGGTATCACACTTTATCTAATCCTGCTTGTCGTAAGATGTAGTCAATCCCTGGTGATGTCTGCTACCAACCCGGCAGCGGCCGCTTACGCTGCAGATCACACAAGCCCTGAGGAGCGCACTGGGGCTATGGCTGGTCTCGGTACCGCTAACAGCTTGGGCACAATCTTAGGTCCAGCAGTGAGTGGCGCGCTTGCCACCTTCGGACTCCTAGCACCCCTTTACATTGCTGCGGTCATGGCCGCGATCGCTGCGCTGATTGTCTGGCGCATGTTGCCAAAAGCACCGGCACTGGACCGCGCATCGCGCTCACATAGCGCTCGACTGAAAGCGACTGATTCTCGTATCGCGCTCTACATCATGACTACCGTAGGTATTTTCATAGGCTTTTCTGGCATCCAACAGACGCTGGGCTTTCAGCTCCAGGACAAACTCGCGCTGGACGGCATTCAAACTGCACAAATGACGGGAGCGGCGCTGATGGTGTCTGCTGCCTTCAACTTCATCACTCAGGTAACGGTTATGCAGAGGCTACAGCTGCAAGCCTTCACATTTATTCGAATGGGGCTGCTTTTTCTCTGCATTGGTGCGCTGATGCTAACAGCGTCAGATAGTTTCATCGGACTCGCGCTCGGGATGGCATGTCTAGGTGTGGGACTGGGGCTGTGCGTACCTGCCATCGCCGCCGGTGCTTCCATGGCGGTCACCCCTCATGAGCAGGGTGGCACCGCCGGTCTGGTAGCGGCGTGCACAGCCTTCGGCTTTGTTGCCGGACCACTCTGTGCCGGCGCGCTCTACCAGGTAAACGGCTTATTCGCCCCCTTGTTTAGCGCCACCATCTTCGCTCTGGTTTTTGCTGCCGTACAAATACATAAAACGCGCGCTTAAATATGCAAAAAGAGCGCAAAATATAGTAGTCTCCCGCGTTATTTGAGGCGTTTTTTATCATGCGTTTTAGGTTTGTTTTTGCACTTCTGGTTTTACCTGGTCTCGGCCATGCCACCACCTTCGATATGCCCTTACCGGAATTCGATATCGTGGGCGCGACCTATGAGACTGAAGCCGCTTACGAAGACACTCTGTTAGATATCGCTCGCCGCTACGGCCTCGGACAAGAGCAGATTGTTAGGGCGAACCCGGAAGTGGATCGTTGGTTACCTGGGGAAGGCACAAAGGTGACGATTCCCACGCGCTACATCTTGCCATCCGTCCCACGCGAAGGACTTGTACTCAACATCCCAGAAATGCGTATTTACTACTTTCCTGATATCGAGGAGGGCGAGACGCCCGTCGTCCAAACCTATCCTGTTGGTATTGGTCGTCAAGACTGGGGCACTCCTCTGGGCGTCACCAAGATCACCCAGAAAAGGGAGAACCCTACCTGGACACCACCAGAGTCTATCCGCAAAGAACATGAGGAAATGGGCGACCCCCTCCCCGCTGTCGTTCCTGCCGGTCCAGATAACCCCTTAGGTCTATTCGCCATGCGCCTGGGCATCACCAGCGGAGCCTACCTAATTCACGGAACCAATAAAGTTTTCGGTGTCGGTATGCGTGCGTCACATGGTTGTATCCGTATGATGCCAGAAGACATCGAGTTCCTCTTTCCTCAGGTGAAAATAGGCACACCCGTAAACATCGTGAGCGAGCCGGCGAAAGTGGGCTGGTTCGGCGGTAAACTCTATCTCGAAGTTCATGAACCGCTAGAGGAGGACGCAGTAGGGCACGCCGAGCTCTACGACAAGGCCATGCAATTGATCGAAGCCGCGGAGTCTGAACGTCTGGTTGAGCTTGACGATGAAGCCATTCAACGAGCGCTCACCGAAAAGACCGGAATGCCCGTCGCGATATCCAAAGAAGTCTAGTCTGAGATTAGGTCAACAGGGCTTTCGTAGCGCGCGGGCTCGTCACAGATCCTCGACTTCTTTCCCTCGGTTGCGCGTTGATGAGGCAGCATGATGGGTATATTTGCTTTTCGATGAGTACGACGGACAGGGAAATCGTTTAAATTTATCTGGAAGAAAAAGCTGCTGAGCCCACTCGTCAGGGTTCGACAATAACTCCACTACCCGCTTTTTTTAGAAAAAAGGCTGTGACATAGCGTCACAGCCTAGATCACTACCCGAGTGTTTCTCTCGGGTGTGAACTTTACTTCTGCATGGTTCTCTTCAGCATGCGATCCAGCTTTTCATTGGTCTCATTTGCGGCATCGCGTGCTTCCATTGCGGCGGCCTTAGCAGCAGCGGCGTCACTCTTGGCAGACGCAGCGTCAGCAGCAGCCTGGCTCGCAGCACTGTTCGCCTTGTCGACCTGAGCTTTCAGCGCATCCAGGTCACTCGTTGTCGCACACCCGGTAGCGCCAGCTAGTGCAACAACCATCGCACCGCCTGCCAAAGTCTTATAGAAATTACGCATATGATTCTCTCCTTAATACCCAGAAAGGGCCTTTGTATTAATCTGCCCAGGGTCGCATTGCCGACCTTCGCGGGAAGTTCGTAAGCCTGGTCGCTAATTTTGGAAGTGGGCGCCTATGACAGGCCCTGACCCCCTACCCGCGCATATTCTCTTGGATACAATACAGCTTCGCAAGCGATTATTTGGCTTCAACGCATTGAATTGACGAGTTCTCCAGCCTAGCGGACACTCACCCTGGTACCGATGCCAATCAGCTCGGCCAGTTCCTCTATCTGCGTGTCAGTGAGCGCGATGCAGCCATCCGTCCAGTTGACTAAACCATGTATCTCCTCGCTGCCACCACCCAGACCGTGTATGCCAAGGTGCCCTCCCAGGCTGGTGTTTTGGGGTGGGGGGCGGTTTGCTTGCCAGGCGTTGCGGACCCGATCGTATTCCTGTGCACTGAGTCTGCCGTCGACCAGCGCGCGCTTAGCATGCTCCATCGTGGGATAGTCTAGTGCAAAGAACAGGTGATAGCGGCTTTCCTGATTAATGCGATTGATGCGAAATTCACCCAGAGGTGTTGTTTCATCGCTCACTAGCTTGGCCAGGGTAGGGCCATTGCTGCCGATGGCGATATTGTCGTATTGCAGCACGACGTCATCGCCCTCCATCACTGCTAGCGTCAAAGCGCTCGTATCGACTAGAACCCACCGCTCCATGGCGTCGGTTTTGGCGATCGATGCGGACGCAGCGGCCCACAATAGTGTCAGCAAGAGTAATACAAGAAATGGTCGCGCTCCGTGTACACGATGAGCGCTATTTGTTGTGTTTTGCACTGATGGAAGCCCCTGTTTTCACGAAAGTGTACAAAAGAAGCAGTCGATTTGTCACGAAGATCACGATGGAAAGCGCGTTTTGTCAGCTGCAAACGTTAACCAAACCCTCGCGTTTGCAGCAATCTATCAGCCTGTGTTTACGCCATGGCTATGTGGCGGCGTGGCGGTGGATAATAGCGCCCTAGCTGGACGCTCCCGTTTCTGCCAGGCAATGGTGGAATAACGCTAAGTTTTGGCAACGTGCTGATCTTCAGTTTAGCCAGCTTGATCGCAGTGCTGCTTTACAAGAGCCGTTCAAGCGCTGTCCGCAATTGCGTCGGTATCGGAACCGATTGATTGGCCTGCCGATCGACGAAGACATGGACAAAGAAGCCGTGTGCTACCGCTTGATCGCCTTCGTGTCGGAAAATCGCCAGGCCATATTGCACCGAGCTATTACCCAAGTGGTCGACTCTCAAGCCCACGTCTATGGGGTCAGGGTAGCTAATCGGTGCATGATACTCGCAACCGGATTTCACCACGTAGCCTACGACCCGTCCTTCCCCTATATCCAAACCCCCCTCTTCAATAAGAAACCGGTTCGCAGTGGTATCAAAGTAGGAGTAGTAGGTCACGTTGTTGATGTGGCCATAGATATCGTTATCCGACCAACGTGTCGATTTAGGATAAAACACACGATAGTCGGCCCGCGTCGGCGGTGTCGGCTTGCTCACGCCGCCGCTCCATATGCCGCGCGATAGATAGCAAGTGCATCGTCATATTCAACATCGCGAGGATTGTTCACTAGCAGTCGCTGCTGCTGCATTGCATCTTCTGCCAGCAGTTCCAACTTCGCCTCATCCACGCCGGCCGCGCTCAACGTTGCGGGTAGCTCAAGCTCATCTATCAGTCCACGCAGCGCGCCGATCATTGCCGCCGTGCGCGCTTCACTGCTGCCAGATAGCCCTGTACCTACGATGATATCGGCGAGCTCAGCGTACAGCTCGCAGGCACTGCTACTGTTGAACTCCAGGACTGAAGGCAGCACCAGGGAATTACTCAGTCCGTGGGGGATGTGATAGTGGCCGCCCAACGGGTAGGCCAGAGCATGTACGGCCGCGACCGGTGCGTTGGCAAAGGCCTGACCTGCAAAGCACGCGCCCAGCAACATATTCTCACGCGCCTTTTGGTCACCGCCGTTTTTCACTGCAGTTCGAATATTGCCCGCAAGCAGGCGCAGTGCTTCTCTGGCCAGGTTATCGGAGATCGGGTTTTTCTTGTGCCGTGTGGTGTAGGCTTCGATCGCATGCACCATGGCATCAACACCTGTCATGGCCGTTACAGCAGGCGGCAAACCCAGGGTCAAGTCAGCATCCAGCACGGCGACGTCCGGTAATAGCACAGGAGACGATACGCCCGCTTTGGTCGTCTCACCGGTGGTGATCACTGCAACCGGGGTAACCTCAGAACCAGTACCGGCGGTGGTTGGCACCAACAGCAGCGGTAACCTCGGCCCTTTCGCGTTGCCCACGCCGTACAGCTCCGACAGTTCCTGGGTTCCGCCCAGCAGCACCGCTACCACCTTGGCCACATCCATGGAGCTACCGCCACCGACGGCGATCACGCCATCGATATCGTTACTCCTGCCCAATTCGGCCGCATCTAGTACCGTTGCTTCAGGTGGATCCTCTCGCACCTGGTCAAACAGCACAGCCGACAGGCCCTGCTCCGCCATCGCTGCCAGCACCGGCGGCACCAGATTGATTTTCATCAGGCCGGGATCGGTAATCATCAGCGGGCGTTCGATCCCGAGTTGCCGGCAATGGTGTGCTAACTGCATGGCGCTGCCAGGCCCAGCGATGATTTGTCGCACCGTATTGAATTCAAAACCCTGCATATCGACTACCCTCTCGCCGGTCACATGGTCAGTATGACTTTGCCTCGCGCTCGGCGCTCTATCATACAGTTAAAGGCCTCTTCGTACCGATCAACAGGATACAGGTCTGTGACCACTGGGCTGAGTTTGCCCGCGGCGAACAGGTCCCATAGCTCCTGTACGTTACGCTGGTTTTCCTCGGGTTCTTCAAACGGGAAGCGGCCCCAGAACACACCGATCAATGCACAGCCTTTCAGCAGCGTCAAATTCAAGGGAATTTTGGGGATAGGACCACTGGCAAAGCCAATCACCAAATAGCGTCCGTTCCAGCCCATACTGCGCACCGCCGGTTCAGCGTAGTCGCCACCCACCGGATCGTAGATCACGTCTACCCCCTTGCCGCCGGTCAGTTCTTTCACTGCATCCTTAAGCGGTGTCGTACTGTAGTTAAGCAACTCATCCGCACCCAATTGCTGACAGAGTTCCAATTTTTCGTCGGAGCTCGCGGCGGCGATCACCTTTGCACCCATTAGCTTGCCAAGCTCTACAGCGGTGGTACCCACTCCCCCCGCAGCGCCCAGAACCAGCAGCGTTTCGCCTTCTTGCAGCCTGGCTCGCTGCTTCAGCGCATAATACGAGGTGAAGTAGGTGACGCTGACGCCTGCGGCCTGCTCGAAACTGAGCGTCTCCGGCATGGGGAAAGCCCCGAGCTCATTGACGGTAATCTTTTCACAAAACGCGCCGTTACCTGTCGCTGCAACCACCTTGTCGCCGACTTTGAAGCGGGTGACTGCAGAGCCCACCGCCAGCACTTCTCCGGCACATTCTCCTCCTGGTACAAAGGGCAGGTCAGGTTGAATCTGATATTTGTTCTGGATCACGAGGACGTCAGGGAAATTCAAGCCCGCGGCCTTGACCCCAATCACGATATCGTTCTCTCCCGGCTCGGGGTCGGGCCAATCGCTCACCAGCTCCAGCTTGTCAGCCATGCCGTGTTCTTTACAGACAACTGCTTTCATTTGCTACTCCACTTTTATTGGATACAAACAACAACGGCGCCCGAGGGCGCCGCGTAGATCTGTGCTGCGCTAAGCGACTTCGAATAAACCCGCAGCGCCCATGCCGCCGCCAACGCACATGGTGACAACCACGTACTTGACGCCGCGTCGCTTGCCCTCAATTAGGGCATGACCCACCATACGTGATCCGCTCATACCATATGGGTGGCCGATAGAAATAGCACCGCCGTTGACATTGAGTTTTTCATTGTCGATACCGAGCTGATCGCGGCAGTAAATCACCTGCACGGCAAAGGCCTCGTTGAGTTCCCAAAGGCCGATATCATCAACACTGAGATCGTGTTGTTTCAGCAACTTCGGTACCGCAAAAACAGGACCAATGCCCATCTCATCCGGCGCCAGGCCAGCAACGGCCATACCTCGGTAGAAACCCAGGGGCTCTAGCCCTTCTTTTTCAGCTACTTTCGCATCCATTACCAGCTGCGCAGACGAACCATCGGATAGCTGCGATGCGTTGCCAGCGGTGATCGTGCCGCCGTCAACAACCGTTTTCAGGCCCTGCAGACTTTCTAGCGTAGTGGCTCGAATTCCCTCGTCACGCGTGACGGTACCTTCCGCCTCTGACGCTTCGCCGGTCTCTTTGTCCCAAACAGTGCGAGTGCAGGTGACCGCTACCAGCTCATCGTCATACTTACCCGCTTCGTACGCGGCTGCGGTTCGCTGTTGCGACTGACAGCCATACTCGTCCATTGCCTCACGAGAAATGTTGTAGCGATCAGCCACCACCTCGGCCGTTTGTAACATGGGCATGAAGTAATTGGGGTCAATCGCCAGCAATTCCTCATCCACCATACGGTGCAGATTCATATGTTCGTTCTGGACCAGGGATATGGAGTCGAGACCGCCGCCGACCACGCAGTCCATACCGTCGTACATCACCTGCTTGGCCGCTGTGGCCACAGCCATCAGGCCAGAGGAGCACTGTCGATCGATGCTCATGCCAGCGGTCGTAATGGGCAATCCGGCGCGCACCGCGATCTGACGGGCGATATTCTGCCCGGTGGCGCCCTGCTGAAGTGCGCAGCCCATAATGACATCTTCTATGCGTTCAGGGTCAATCCCCGCGCGCTTGACTACCTCTGTGACTGAAGCCGCACCCAGTGTGGCGCCCGCCAGGTTATTGAATCCCCCACGGTAGGCTTTACCAATCGGAGTACGTGCTGTTGCGACTATCGCTGCTTCTCTCATCTGTCCTTTCTCCTTATGTGCGCTGCACCGATTCCGGCAGCGCGAATGCGTCGTTAATCTAGCTTGATACCCAGACCCTCGGCGGCCTTGGCGGTAAACTTAATGGTCTGCTCAAAACCCGCTTGCGGTACGGTTTCGCCTTCCGTGGCGGTAATGGCATCCCAGTGCGCGGCGATGCCTTCGGGTGTCTGTTCTTCAGGAGGCAGCCAGGTGCCGTCTGTTTCGACAATTTTCGCAACCGCGAAGGCGCCTGCGCCAGCGGCAAGAATCGTGCGATTTGGAGCGTCCTCGCTCACGAGATACAGCACGCCGGGTGTCACAGTCTCAGGGGTGAGTAGTTCGAAAGCCTTTTCGGGTATTAGACCTTCCGTCATTCGAGTGCCCGCTGTGGGTGCCAGTGCGTTGACACGGATATCATACTTCGCGCCTTCCTGAACCAGCGTGTTCATCAAGCCAATCACACCCATTTTTGCGGAACCGTAATTGCACTGACCAAAGTTTCCGTACAGTCCACTTGATGATGTGGTCACAACCACGCGACCGTAACCCTGATCGCGCATGATATCCCAGCAAGCTTTGGTGCAATTCACTGTGCCCATCAAATGCACATCCAGCACCAGCGCGAAGTCACCCAAATCGCCTTTGGCGAAACTCTTATCGCGCAGAATGCCGGCGTTGTTCACCAGAATATCAACGCGCCCCCAGGTATCCATGGCCTGCTTGACCATGGCTTCCACTTCATCGTACTTCGCGACATTTGCGCCATTGGCGATAGCTTCTCCGCCCAGCGCTTCGATCTCTGCCACCACTGCCTTCGCGGCTTCGCTAGAGCCACCGGTACCGTCTTTGGCACCGCCTAAGTCATTGATCACTACCTTCGCGCCACGCTTGGCCAATTCAATGGCGTGACTGCGGCCCAGGCCCTGGCCTGAACCGGTCACAATGGCGACTTTTCCGTCATAACGAATAGTCATTGCTAGTATTCCTCGAGCATTTCTTGGATTGTTAGTTAAAGGCTGATGTTCACAGTTTGGGATCAGCCGGTTATCAGCATCGCCAACCACTCGGCTACCATCGCCGGGGATTCCTCACCCTCAATTTCCACGCTCACGGACTGCTTTACGAGAAAGCGATTGTCATCCTTGCGATCGACATTTGCGATGGTGACATGCGCCCGAACACGCTTACCGGCTCGCACCGGGGTCAAAAAGCGCACCTTATCGAAGCCGTAGTTCAGACCCATCACAATGTTTTCAGGGAGCAGCCCCTGGCCTTCGATCATCTTGGTGAGTAGCGACAGCGTCAGGAAGCCGTGAGCGACTGTGCCACCAAAAGGGGTTTCCGCTGCTTTTTCCTCATCTACATGAATAAACTGATGATCCTCTGTGCAGTCGGCAAAGGTGTTGATCCGGTCCTGCCCGATCTCTATCCACTCGCCGGGCTCAAACTCAGTACCAATGGCGTTGACCATCTCATCCTTGGGTACGATTTTCACTGCCATGCTGTTGTTCTCCTCAATGCGAAACGAATTAAATCCAGAAAGTGTAGTTCACTGCAGCGCGATTGCAGCTGCCCCGTTATCGCGATTCAAGCTGGCACCTGACAATCGTCCTATAGGGCTGGTATGTGCCCTGATCGCGCAGAGCCGTAAGCAGCGTAAACAGCGGATATCTCTCTCCGTTCAAGCGCTGCGTGGGCGCAGAGCCGCATTAGTCAATGCACTGGTGTAATAGTTCAAGTGCGCTCGATTCGTTGGGAAACAGGCGGTTGCATCCAGCGGCGCACTGGACAGAACCGTCGTAACGACGCTGAGAGTGCGCCGCGTCTGCTCCACTGGCAACCTCCAGAACCGCCAGCGAATCAACCGTCTCTGAAGGTCGCGTTAACGGCCATTTGCTCAGCGTACTTACGCAGTTCATTACGCCCGACCACCATGCGATGAACCTCGTCGGGCCCATCGGCCAGGCGCAGCGTGCGCTGCCCCATATACATCACTGCCAGTGGCGTATCCTGCGAAACACCCAAACCGCCGAACATCTGGATTGCCTGATCGATAATCCTTATGGTGGTATTAGGCACCAAGGTTTTAATCATCGAGATCCAAACACGCGCTTCTTTGGGGTCGACATTGTCCATCATCCAGGCGGTTTTCAGTGTCAAGAGTCGAGCTTGCTCGATGTCTATGCGCGCCTGCGCAACTATATCCACGTTACCGCCCAATCGAGCCAGTGGCTTGCCAAATGCCACTCGCGAGACGGCTCGCTCGCAGAGCAACTTAAGTGCCTTTTCAGCTGCACCGATAGCCCTCATGCAGTGATGAATCCGGCCAGGACCAAGACGGCCTTGTGAGATCTCAAAACCCCTGCCTGGACCTAAAATAATATTGTCCTTGGGAACACGCACGTTGGTATATTTTTGGTGCATGTGACCATGCGGTGCGTCGTCCATCGAAAATACCTGCATCGGACGCAGGTTTTCGAACCCTGGCGTATCCGTAGGCACGAGAATCTGCGATTGCTGTATGTGTTTCGCCGCAGTTGGGTCGGTCTTGACCATCACGATCATAATTTTGCAGCGGGGATCGCCGGCGCCGGAAATCCAATGCTTTTCACCATTAATAACCCAATCGTCACCGTCGAGTACCGCAGTGGTGCTAATATTCGTCGCATCTGATGACGCGACGCTAGGCTCGGTCATGGCGTAGGCAGAGCGAATCTCGCCATTGAGTAACGGTTCCAGCCACTGCTTCTTCTGCGCTTCACTGCCGTATTTATGCAAAACTTCCATGTTGCCAGTATCGGGTGCCGCACAGTTAAACACTTCCGCGGCGATATGCGACTTACCCATTTCCTCAGCGAGGTAGGCGTATTCGACCGTGTTCAGACCGGACCCCCCATCCCCATCGGTCAAAAAGAAGTTCCACAGACCGCGCGACCTGGCTTTGTCTTTCAGGCCCTCCATGATCTCAGTCTGACGATCGGTAAACTGCCAACGATCACCGACACCAATCTCCTGCAGGTACTCGCCCTCAACAGGGGCAATTTCTGATTCGATGAACGCTCTGACGTCAGCCAGAATGGGTTCAACCTTTTTGCTTACTCCTAGATCCATTGCCTGTATTCCTCTCTGTTGTGCCCCTTTGCCCGCAGCTCACCACCAATCAGGTTATCAGTTTATCTGCCTCGGGCCTGTTTCAGTTCAGTCGACTAAAAACCGGTCAGCCGGGCATAGCGATCCAGGTGATAGTGGTAGTCGCCAAATGCATGCTGCGCCATGCGTGATCGCTTCATGAAAAAGCCAATCTCGTGCTCGTCGGTCATGCCGATGCCACCGTGCATCTGCACCGCTTCGTTAGTCGCTCGTTGCGCAACCTCACAGAGCTTTGCTTTGGCAGCGCTCGCAATAAGGGCGAGATCGTCCTCGGTATCATCAATTGCGTGCAACGCTTTCAGCACGATGGAGCGCGCTAGCTCCAATTCGGCAAACAGTTCCGCCGCCCGGTGCTGCAGTCCCTGGAACGAGCCTATAGCATGGCCAAACTGTTTGCGTTCTTTAAGGTAGGCCACCGTGCGCTCAAAAGCCTCAGCGGACAGGCCGAGCAGCTCGGCGGACAAGCCGATGTTGATAATGTCCAGAGAGCGACTCAATCCGGGCCATGCCTGGTTTACCTCATCTAAAAGGTCAGCGGACGAGACGCGCACGTTGTCCAGCGTTAGTGCGCCCACATTTCGAGAGTCCACCATTTCGCGATTCTGGATGCTCAGGCCGCTGCTACCAGCGTCGACCAAAAATGCGCTAAGACCTTGCTCATCACCTACCGTGCCAGAGGAGCGCGCGATCACAATAAAGCGGTCCGCGGACGCGGCATCCAGCACCATGACCTTTGTGCCCGAAAGAAGGAAGTCTTCACCATCAAGCGTTGCCGTTGTCGCGGTATTAAGCGGCGCGTGATGATGGCCCTCCTGCAGTGCCAGGCTTACCTGCATTTCACCCGCCGCGATGGCTGGCAGCAGCGCTTGTTTCTGCTCGGCGCTGCCTAATTCAGAAATGATCGTAGCGGCAACCAACACGCTGGACTGCAATGGGCTTGCGCTGAGATTGCGGCCCACCTGTTCCAGCACCAAACCGAGGCCGGTATATCCATAGCCCGATCCGCCGTATTCCTCGGAGATAGCGATCCCCGCCCAGCCCATCTGCGCCATCTCGGCCCAAACCTCACTGGAGAAGCCTTGGGGGTCGCGCTCATCACGCAATGCACGTAAATGCGCAACGGTCGCTTTCTCAGCCAGAAATCCCGCGGCAGCATCCTTGAGCATGACCTGCTCTTCATTTAGTACCAGTGCCATTGTCCGTATTCCTTTTTAGATCGGCTTACGCGTCGGGTAAGCCAAGTACTCGCTTGGCGATGATGTTCAGCTGCACCTCGGAGGTGCCGCCCTCAATCGAGTTCGCTCGGGAACGCAACCACTCTCGACAGACTTTGCCGTCGTTATACGCCTCGCCATCCCAACCCAAGCCGCTCTCACCCAGTGCCGCAACGGTCAATTCATTGCGACGCTTGTTGAGCTCAGTGCCGTAGTACTTAAAGATAGACGAGGCTGCACCCAAACCCTGCCCCGCTTTTGCCTCGTCACCGACTCTGGCGAGCGTCGCAGTGAAGGCAAGGGTATCGAGCTGATACTGGGCGATGGACTGACGCAAGACCCCGTTCGCGAGCCTGCCGCTGACATCCGCGCCAACCGTGTCCACGGCCATTTCACCGACCGATTTTCCTACCGCCGTGCCGAAGCCGGATATCATTTCGCGCTCATGCGTGAGTAGATACTTGGCAATCGTCCAGCCCTTGCCGACCTCGCCAATCAAGTTGCGCTTTTCTGCTTTGACATTATCAAAAAAGGTCTCGCAGAACGGCGACGAACCACTGATCAGTTTGATAGGGCGAGTCGTCACGCCAGGATCGGCCATATCAAACAGCACAAAGCTGATACCCTCATGCTTGCTGCCGCTATTGTCCGTGCGAACCAAACAGAATATCCAATCGGCCTTATCGGCATAGGAAGTCCAGACTTTTTGCCCATTGATAAGGTAGTGGTCGCCTTTGTCTTCCGCCTTGGTGGCAAGGCTGGCCAGATCGGAGCCCGCATTGGGCTCGGAGTAGCCCTGACACCAGCGGATTTCACCGCGCACAATTTTGGGCAAATGCTCTAGCTTTTGCTCCTCGTTACCGAATTTCAAAAGCGCTGGTCCCAGCATGGAGATACCGAAACTCTCTAGGGGTGAACGCGCGGAGATCCTTACCATCTCCTGGCGCAAGACTTTCACCTCTTCTTTATCAAGTCCACCGCCGCCGTATTCTTTCGGCCAGTGGGGTACAGTCCAGCCGCGCTCGGCCATGCGGTCGCACCACACTTTCTGGTCGGGGTGATCAATTTCTGGATTGCGGCCACCGGCGTAAAAATCGTCAAACCCTCGGGGCGGCGTACGCATGCTTTCGGGGCAGTTTGCTTCCAGCCAGGTTCGGGTGTCCTGGCGGAATTGGTCAAGGTCACTCACGGGTATGCCTCGCTGATTTAGCTGTTATCTTGCGTCACCGCAATCGTGGCCGGCGCTCGCAATATTCAGATTTCCCACACCAAAACCCGCCGCTTGGCGAGCTTCCCTACAAATTTGAACATACAGTATGTTTTGCTTTCACTCAAGTATCTTTTGGTGTCACCCGCCGGCTGACATCCAAGATGCTCATGCCTAGTTGGTGCGACAACATGCCACACGATAGCTATGCACAGCCTAATTATAATGAGGTCTCGTTCTCAGCAGTTGCTTCAGGAGTATTAGATGCTTTCCCGCAAGAGTTTACTGGGGGTCGCGGTTGCGTTCGCCTCCACCTCCGTCGTTGCAGATCAGCTTGAAGAGGTGATCGTGACGGCTACCCACTCCACTCGTACTATTGATATCACCAACGCCCTAAACATCTCTCCTGACGTTGCCCAGCTGTTAAAAGAAGCACCTGGCGCCAATGTAAATAGCAATGGGCCGCTAACGGGTATCCCTCAGTATCGCGGCATGTATGGATCTCGTGTGGCAACGTCAATCGACGGCAACCAGCTTGCACCGTCGGGGCCGAACTGGATGGACCCGCCCATCTCTTATGTAGTGGGCAGTCAGCTGGAGTCGCTGGAGGTCTATCGCGGCATCGTGCCGGTGAGCGTGGCGCAGGAGTCTATCGGCGGTGCCGTCGATGCCAAGGTCAACAAGGGCCGCTTTACCACTAGCAGCGACTTCGACGTAACTGGACGCTTCATCACCAGCGCTCAGTCTGTTAACAGCGGCTACAACCTGAATGCCAATGTGTATGCCAGCAACGACCAGCATCGATTCAAGGTCGCGGCCCTGACCGAGAGTGGCGATAACGCGGACTTCTCTGGCGGCAAGATTCGCCCCACTGAGTACGAGCGTCAGCGCTATGACATCGGATACGGATTCCGCACGGGGGCACACACGCTGCAGCTGGATTATGGCTTTAACGATACCGGTGAGACCGGCACACCCGCGCTACCCATGGATATCCAGTACATCCGTGGCGACCTGTACAACGTGGCCTACAATTTCGAGGCGAGCGCAGACGCGGATATCGCTCTCACACTCTACGGCAGCGATTTACGCCACGCGATGACCAACTACGAAATGCGCCCACCGCCCATGCCAGGCATGTGGCGACGCAACAAAGCCGAGAGTGAAAATATCGGCTTCAAAGTCCAGGGCGATCTGCGCGATGCAAACGGCGAGTGGCGAGTGGGAGTCGATGGCTTTGATTCGTCGCACGACTCCAATATCTCCAATCCCAATAATCCCATGTTTTTTGTCGTCAATTTCAACGATGCTGAGCGCGAAGTGCTGGGTGCATTTATCGAGCGCGAGCAGAACTTCGATAGCCAGTGGAGTGCCGAATTCGGTGTGCGCTACAACCGCGTCAGCATGGATGCGGGCCAGGTGAACGGCGCGCCCGCCATGATGATGCCGCCGGCGATGATGCTGCGCGACAACTTTAACGACGCGCAGCGCAGTCAGGACGATGACAATATCGATCTCGTTGCAAAGGTCTGGTACGCCGCCACCGACAACAGCAGCTGGTATGTGGGCCTGGCGCGTAAGAATCGCTCGCCAAGCTACCAGGAGCGCTACCTATGGTTACCGCTGGAGGCAACCGCCGGTCTGGCTGATGGTCGCACCTACACAGGCACAGTGGATTTAGATGCCGAGACGGCCAATCAGGTAGAGTTCGGTTTGGACTACAACGACGGCACGCTGGTGCTATCGCCTCGCCTGTTCTACAGCAAGATCGACGACTATATTCAGGGCACACCGAGCACCAATCAAGCCGCCATCATGTTTGTGCAAATGATGAACATGATGAACGGCACCAACAATCCACCTCCACTGGAGTTCAACAACGTCGATGCTGAAATCTATGGCTTCGATATGGATTGGTCTTACCAAATCAACCGTAACTGGGCCTTGTCAGGCATTTTGAACTACGTGCGCGGTGAGCGAGATGACATCAACGATAACCTGTATCGAATAGCACCACCCAACGCGACCTTGCGGCTGAGCTATGCACAGCCTGATTGGAGCGCGTCTATTGAGTCTGTGCTGTACGACGAGCAGAACGATGTGAGTGAAACCAACTCGGAACAGACCACCTCGGGCTATGGCATCGTCAATATCAGTGGCACCTGGCAGGCAACTGACGCGTTGCAGCTAGCCGCTGGCGTGGACAACCTGTTCGACAACGAGTACGAAAATCATCTCAATGGCTACAATCGCGTGAATAACCCCGATATTGCGCGCGGTGATCGTTTGCCAGGTTACGGCATCAATGCTTTCGCCCGCGTGATGTATTCGTTCTAGCCATTCAACCCGGGTGCGCTTAAGCGCGCGCGACCGCTTTCCTCGCTTTAACGGGCCTCTGGTCCGTTTTTTTTGGCTCGTTCGCACCACGCCGATTCGCTGGAGGACGATTGCTTATCGGCTGACTATACTGATGTAACGCGATACAGTCTGTCTCCTATCAGACGTGAAAAGTTTGTATTTCCGCTCGCGCAAATGCGGGATCAAAAACAGTACTCGTGCAAAGAGAGGAATGAATTAAGATCCAAGACGGATCAATAGAATCGAGGGATTGATATGAAAGTCAATCTGGGGCTACAGCTCAGCCAAAGAGCGCTGCTATCGCCCGAGCTGGAAAGCTTTGTTGAACCCAGCACTGATACGCGACTGTCCTATGCCGAACTAAACGCCTACAGCAACCGCTGCGCTGGCGTCCTCGCTGCCTGCGGCCTGCGCAAGGGCGATCGGCTTGCACTGCTGCTGCACAACTGCGCTGAGTTTGTTGCCTTGTACTATGGGGCGGCGAAATTAGGCATTGTGGTCGTACCTCTAAATACCCGTCTGACAGCGGCTGAACTCACATTTATTCTTTCCGATTCCGGGGCCAAAGCGCTGCTGTATAGCGACAGCTTTGATGAACTCGTCGCGGGCATAAAGGCGAGTAATGACTACCCGCTGGATATTGATACCTGGATCGCCTTCGGCGCCGCACCCACAGGCGACGCGGCACTCACCGAGCTGTTGACCAAAGCCTCAAGCGCCGAGCCCAAGATACGTTCAGGTGGCGACGACAACCTACTGATCATGTATACCTCAGGAACGACCGGGTTGCCCAAGGGTGTGGTGCATTCGCACCAAACCATAAGCTGGGCAGCACTCGGCTGGGCGACCACCATGGATACCCGCTATCAGGATCGCATGTTGATGCCACTGCCGCTATTTCACGTGGCGGCACTCACCACTGTAATCTCCATGATTATCAGAGGCAGCACGATGATCTCAATGCCAAATTTTGACCCTTCGGCGGCGTGGGATCTCATCCGAGAGGAACGCGCTACCACCAGTGGATCCGTACCGGCCATTCTGAATTTCATGCGCCAGGTTCCTGAATTTGCGGCGTTTCACTCAGATTGTTTTCGCGGTTTCATCACAGGCGCCGCGCCCATGCCGAAATCGGTGTTGGAGATCTTTGATGATAAAGGTATACAAGTTATCCAGGCCTATGGTCTCACCGAAACAGGCGGGGCCGGTACCTTTCTCATGCCCGAGCATGCGCTGGACAGACTGGGGTCAGCCGGTGCAGCCAATATGTTTACCGAGCTACGAGTGTGCGATCAAGATGGCAATATCAGTAGCCATGGTACTGGTGAAGTCGTCATCCGTGGACCCTCCGTTATGAAGGAGTACTGGCATCGCCCGGATGCCACGGAAGAAGCCTTTACCGATGGCTGGTTCCGTACTGGCGATATCGCTGAGATTGATGCAGAAGGATTCGTTTATATCAAAGATCGCATCAAGGACATGATTATTTCCGGCGGCGAAAACATTTACCCTGCGGAAGTAGAAAGCGTGATCCTGAGTCATCCGGCGGTGCGCGAGGTTGCGGTCATTGGCCTGGCAGATGATAAATGGGGCGAAGTACCTTGTGCCATCGTGGCGGGAGATGAGACTCAAACGAGTGAGGATGACATCATCGCATTCTGCGGTGACAAACTATCGCGCTTTAAGCTACCGAAAAAAGTTATCTTCATTGAGGTGATACCGCGCAATCCTGCCGGTAAGGTGCTCAAGCGGGTTCTGAGAGAACAGTACACGTAACCATCGGCTGCACCTTCACCCGTTTTTATCGTTACTCGCCCCCAGCGCAACTCGCTGGTTCTGTTAAAGCGGAAAATTCCTGGCAGGCAGATTGCGTGCGATCGATGCCGGATCGACATGGATTAGTATTTGTGCGGATGGAAACTGTTCCTGCAGTTTCGCCTTCACTTCAACGCCAACTTGATGCGCCTGCAGTAAGCTCAACTCATCATCGAGTTCAATGTGCAGCTCCATAAAGGCGGTGATGCCGGCACGCCGGGTGCGTAGATCATGCATACCTTGTACCAATTCGTGCTCCAGCGTTAGGCGAATGATCTCCTCACGCTGGGCATCGGGTAGCTCGCGATCCAGCAGCTGATCCAAAGACTGTTTCGCGATTGTCCATGCGCTGTAAAAAATATACAGCGCAATGGCCATGGCAAACAGGGCATCGAAGCCCTCCCAACCGAAAGCGGCCAGTACCAGGGACACGATAACGCTGGCACTCACGATCAGATCGGTACGGTAGTGCAAGGAATCGGCATGTATCGCCAGGGACCCTGTACGCCGGACAACATGGCGTTGAAAGAGCAGCAGAGCGCTGGTGGCCGTCATGGCAAATAGCATCACACCGATGCCTAAACCAAATGCCTCCAGTGGCTGCGGCTCAATAATGCGGCGAATGCCTTCCACTACCAGAAAAACCGCCGATGCGGCCACAAACGTAGCCTGACCCAGACCGGCCAGTGGCTCGAACTTACCGTGCCCAAAACGATGCTGCGCGTCAGCCGGAGACAGCGCTTTTCTGACTGCCAATAAGTTAACCAAAGATGCGAGTGCATCCATACAGGAGTCGACCAGTGTCGCCAGCAAGCTCAGCGAGTCGGAATAAAGCCACGCCATCGCCTTCGCAGAGATCAGTACGACGGCAACCGATACCGCAGCATAGGTCGCCAGGCGCATGAGCCGGGCAGCTTCCTCGGGCGCTAATTTCGCTTGTGCGTCAACGACGTCCATCATCTTACTGTAGGAACATAGGACTGAGGGATGACTTTGAAAACCTGGCTTTGAGATAAGAGTCTACCAAACTTGCTGCAGCCAATTCGAAACATAAATAGCCGTCCACTCACCCTTGTCGGCTATCCTTGAATAGGCGAGAATGAGGTCAATCTGCTATCGACGTCTTAGAGCAGACATACATCATCTCCGAACCCAGTACGAACCCTGGTGCGCTCAGTAGACCAGACAGGAGTCTTTGTTGGCGAGACAGGTTAAGCCGGTCGCGATAGACGAATATCTCAAGCTTGAAGAAGTGCTGCCGGCACTAAAAGATGGCACCGTCAGGCTAATGCGCTCCACGGGTGAGTTCACCGTGGGCATGACGCGCATCTATCGCTCCATGCTACCTCTGATCGAGCTAATCAATCGACGCCGGGACGTAACGGAAGAAGAATTGCACATTGCCCTGGACGAGCTGTTCCTGGCGTTACAAGAACACCCGCTCAATCATCAACTGCGTAGTCTTACCACGCGCATGCGCAGCGAGAATTTGCTGCCTAACGAAAAAAGCACGGAAAACCTGATTCGCTTTTTGGTCGATCAGGTAACGGCACGCAGCGTTGTACCCATTCCACCTCAGCTCACTGATGAATTCTGGAAGTTCTTTAATGAGCTGATGAGTGAACCGGAGCTGCGCGGCCTGGGTGAAATTAGCCTGGATGTGCTGCGTATCTTCCTCACCGCCTATGAGTCGTTGATCACCCAGGTAATCAACCAGATGAAAGACCTGCGCCGCGTCAACGACAAGCGCATGCGTGAAATTCTGGGGAACACCCGCGTCATCCGCGACGATTTGGTGATATTCCGTCGGCAGATTGGCGCACTGCGCTATGTGCGGCAATTTTTTAGCACCGACCCGGATGATTTTCAGGCGCAGGCCGAAGTCGTGGCGCAAATGGTGCGTGAATTTGGCCCCTTCTTCATCAAAATGGCCCAGGTCGCCGCCGCCAGCACTGACTTTTTACCGGAAGAGATCGCCGACGCACTCGCGGTATTCCAAGAAGACGTGGAGCCCATGACGGCCAAAGAGGTGGAAGCAGCATTTCTTGAATGCTATGGCGAGCTACCCAACCAGCGCTACTATGGTTTTGATGCTGCACAGCCGATTAAGTCGGGCTCTATTGCCTCTGTCTACCTTGCGCAAAAACCCGCAGTGGATAACCGCGGCAAGAGCGTGCTCACCCCGGTGGTCGTTAAGGTGGGCAGGCACAACCTGGAGCGGGAGTTTCTGATTGGCAAAACCGTGATCAAAATTGCCATTCTCAGCAGCCAGTACTGGGCGCCCCACTCCAAGCTCTCGCCGTTTTTGTCATCCTGGTTAGAGCAGGTCGATGTGTTTGTTGAAGGCTTCCGCGAAGAGCTCGATTTTGAGGCCGAAGCCCTCAACCAGGAACGTTTCGCCCTGCGCGCCGACAACACTCAGCAGTGGCATGTGCCGGAGGTTTATCACGGCACCCGGCGCATTATCGAAATGGAATTTGTCGACCAGGCGGCGAGCCTAACCAGCGCGTTTAATTCAGAAAACAAGCGCCGAAAGCGCAGAGAAATCAAAGCGCAGCGCAAGGTGGGTAGGGCCTTCCTGCATACAGTCATCTCCCACCTTTTTGTCTACCAGGAGTTTCACGGCGATTTACACCCCGGCAATATCCTGGTCGCCAATACCGACCAGCTGTACTTAATCGACTGGGGCAACACCGTCGACATCAGCACCGTCTGGCGGCCAGCGCTCAAATACATGCAGGCCGTGCTGGCGGGTAATCCCGAAGCGGTGGTCGATGCCATTATCGAGCTCGGTACCGATCGGGAGAAAATGCTGAAGTCACGCAAAGCGCTGACCAAAAGCGTGAAAAAGATACTGAAAGAATCCAAGCTGCAGCCTTTGGGAATCGATTTTGGTATTACGCTCTATAAAGAAGGTCAGGAAGGCTTAATTAATCGCTTGGAACTCTGCATCAACCTGGCCACCGCCCTTTCCAGGCAGGGCATCGTGGTGCGCAGCGACTATATGCACCTCACCCGCTCTCTCACCGCCATGGTGGGCTCTTACCTCAGCATTTATCAGGGCATATCACGCGTCTATCTCATTCAGGACATCATCCAGGTGCTGTGGGCATTCCCCGCGGTAGAAGGCGCGAGAGTGGTGGCGGACTATCGCACTGCGGTTATCCAGCAGATAAAACAGGATGGCGCGAAAGCGCTGATACCGATGCTTGGTAAGCAGTGAGCCTGGTAGCAGAAGGAAACACTAACTCGACGACTGCCAGACTGCTGCTAAGACTGGCTTAAGTTCTGTCCTAACAGCATCAGGGATAAAGGTATCGGCACCGGCGGGCGCTTCGAAACCGGCCATGGCATTGACCAATTGATCGACCTGGTTTCGCATCAGCGCATGGCTTCCCGCATAGAGTGCATCTAACTGGCTGCTCTCATGGGTATACCAATCTTCTATCACCACTCGCCCGTTTGATCCTTCAATATCGATGACAAGGTCGTCTCGCTTTCGAGATAGCCACAACTGGTCATGCTCCAGACCCTCTACTATGAGGCTATCGAAACTGTCTGCGTTCTGATCACTGTTGCGGATAACATCCCGGCCGTCACCTAAGGCGTAAAGATAAGTGTCGTCGCCGTTACCACCGCTCAACACGTCTTTGCCGCGACCTCCAATTATAACATCGTCACCTTCTGAGCCCGTAATGACATCCCGGCCTCCCCTGCCATCGATCGAAGCGATGTTGACCAACTCAGTCGCAGAAAAATCCAGTGTGTTCTTTCCGCCCGTTCCCTGAAGGGTGTTAGTGCCAAGCCCACCGTCTATGCGTTCTAAGCCGTCTACTTGCTTGAGCTCGGTTAAACGAATGCGGTCGTTATCGACACCACCTAAAACGATATCGAAGCCAGCGCCCCCAATGACTCGGTTCTTGCCCGTTCGCGCACCCTCAAACATGAACACATCGTCGCCACTGCCTCCTTCCATGGTGTCGTTACCGCGGCCACCAGTCAGCACGTCATCTCCGGCAGTGCCAACCAGATTGTCAGCACCATCCGTTCCACTAATTGTTTCACCCGTATTTTCAGCCAGCGCAAATAGCTCAGATAATGACAAGCTTGAACCATTCGAAAACAGCACAGATACCGCGTCGGAATTCGGAACAACCTCCACACTTTCGCCGTCCGAGCTAGTTTGGAGAGGGTGAATCTGCAGGGTGTCACCCGTTGCTGCCAGTGTAATGAGTGGCACCTCTCCCCACTCACCGTCAACAACTGAAACCTCGATATCCTCCGGTGTTAAACCTTCTGCCATTTCGATTATCGTGGTACTGCGTTGCACCATATTAATGAGAAGATTGCTGTCGCTGCCAGGACCAAAGTGAAAACGTTGGTCTCCGTAGATCATACTAATCCAATCATCCCCAGGACCCGGATCAATTGTGTTGGTGCCTGCGGCCAAAATCTGATCGTCGCCAGCGCCGGCCAACACGGTATTATTGCCTTCAAGAGCCTGGATGAAATCGTCGCCACCGAGGGCGTGTATGACATCATCTTCCCCGGTAGCAACAAGTGTATCCTTGCCTTCGGTACCCAGAATGGTCGCCTCATATACTTCCAATAGCGCGGCTAGTACTGCACTCATTTCAAATACAGAGCCATCGGCAAATCGCAATTCTGAAATTGGATTATCAGGGAGGACGGCAAGAATGGCGGGGTGTAGCAGTGAGTCCGGCACTATCTGAGAGTCGCCATTAAACAGATAGATTACGTCTCCCTGCCAGGGCTCAGGATTAACGTCATAGGCGAGGAAGTAATCCCTCAAACGCAAGCCACCGCTACCATCTGCGAGGGATATATCCAGATCTTCGCCTAAACGAACAAACTCAAGATCAGACAATGCAATGCCAGGCCCGAAGACAAGGGCGTCGCGCCCGCCTGCCTGGAAGACAACCTCGTTCTTCTCGATATCCGGACCGAGGAAGTAAGGGTGACTCAGCGAGTACGACCAGTCGTAACTGATGGTGTCGTGACCGTCACCTCGATTGTAGTAGATCTGAGTCCCTTGGTAGAGCGGGGTGAAGATCACATCGTCGCCAGCTCCGGCGTTGATCTGCTTTTGGCCAATGGTGGGGTTGCCGCGTACGTATACATCGTTAAGCACTATCTGGTCGAAGTTAGGCCCGCCCTCAATGACATCATTGCCATAGCTAGGCACAATCATGCTCGACCCCTCGCTGAATAGTCGGTCTGCACCGAAAGTGCCTGAAATGACAGGACTGACACCAGCCCCGGTTATCTCTGGAGTCCAATTTGGATCGGCCTCTGATACCAGTGTGAAGCGCGCTAATGCATGATCTCGCATCGAGAACACGCCGTCCGGTTCGAGTATCAGTTCATCGCCGTCACCATAGTGAATCGTTGCGGTGCCATTGAGGAAGCTGTAGGTCAGAGAACTCAAATCAACATCCGAAGCCAACCGTATTTCGCCCATTTCAGTTGGCGACGAGCCGTAGTCGATCAATACCTTGTCCTGGCCACCCCCTGCCGCAATCCGTATGACGTCATCACCCCAGTCAAAAAAATAGATGGTGTCGTTGCCATTACCGGTTTCGAACACATCATCCCAGTACGTTCCGTAAAACGTGCCATCGACGAGATCAGAGCGCTGAGTTAGAGGAACCTCGAAGCCGTTCACGCTGACGCCCCAAATTGATCGCGCCCGCATGTGGTCGGTAGCACTAATATGGTCACCGGTACCGTACTCGATACGAAAACGATCGTCTTGCGTGCCGGTAAAGTTAAGGACTATTTGGTCTGGGCGGACATCCGCATCGAAAGCCAGCTTACCTACATCGCTACCGATTAAGGTATCCTGGCCGTCGCCCACACTAAACAGCAGCGTGTCGCTGAATTCGGTGTAAAGTCTGTCGTTCCCGGGCCCACCTCGAATCAAATCTCTGCCTAAGCCACCATCGAGAGTGTCGTTCCCACCGCGCCCCTCCAGTAAATCGTCACCGCGACCGCCCTCGAGTAGATCGGCATTATTACTACC
>JBCCNJ010000051.1:0-27852 GCA_039025905.1 Pseudomonadota bacterium
ACCGCATCAATAAACTCCCTTACACGATGGCGCGTTGGCATCGCTATACCTCCTTAAGCGGCTCTTGATAGGCTGGCTACGTGGCTTGATTCTATGCGCCCCTTTAACAGAGCTGCGAGGCTCTCTTCAGGTAGCTATCGCCAGGTAACTATCATCCGGTGTTTGCCGCTATGTATTAATGTGTCTGCTGCAATTAACGCTTCTTCGCTTTAGTGTGTTAAAGCTATGGCCTTATTCATGACCTGTGCGGGTCAGATCCCGAAAAGCCGCTGTATTACAGATTAAACACTCGGCGCGCATTACCTGAGAGAAAGGCTTCTTCTTGTTCCTCACCAAGTTGCAATCCATCCAGGCCTCGCAGGCACTGACTGTGACTTAACATCGGCCAGTTGGTGCCAAACATCACACGATCTCTACCGACGCTTTTCATGTAGTGCACAAACTCCGGTGGGAGCCGATGCAGCGCGTAGGCGGAGGTGTCCACATAGAAATTCGGAAACTTGATCGTTAGCGATATCAGCTCCTGCACCCAGGGAAAGCCAACGTGACCCCCCACCACCACCAGCTCGGGAAATTCCAGGAGTACGTCTTCCAAATACGGAATGGGACGTCCGGTTTCAGAGCGCATCAGTGGCCCGGTGTGTCCAATCTGCGTGCAAAACGGCACGCCAGCATCAACACAGGCGGCATAGATCGGATAGTAGCGCCGATCATTCGGCGGCAAGTCCCACAGCCAGGGCACGACCCGCACACCGACAAACCGCTTACCGTCTACCCAGCGACGTATGTCGCGAACCGACTGCATGGGATTGTTGAGATCCACCGTGGCAAGCCCGCGAAACCGATCGGGTGCCGCCTCAATTTGCGCCTCGACCTCTTCATGGCTGATATAGGATCCCTGTGGGCCATGCCAGGCTGACAAAAGCGCTATCTCGACGTTAGCGGCGTCCATGGCCTGCAGTGTCGTCTCGGGTGTTGGCAAGGGATTATCGCCCTGTTGATTTGTCCAACGCAGCAGCGGCTCCAACCACGACGACGATGCCATACGCTGCGTCGTCATTTGCGCCCAAACGTCGATAGCTCCCATGTCGATTCCTCAATTTACTTCACTAGTGTAGTATTACTGAATTAGCGTCGATGTCAAGATACGATTGCACGCCATGTCAGCGTCCAAACACAGACTGTACTTTTTGCTGCAGCGCGCAGCGCACCGACTCAAGACAGAGGCTGACGCCTCTCTGACCGAGGTCAGTGGTTTGACGACCGCACAATCGGCGGTCATGACCATCATCGCCCGTCGCGGTCCTATGACCCAAAAAGAGGTTGCCGATACCCTGTCTCAACGGGAGAGCGCAGTCACAGCAATGGCAGGACGACTAATCAAAGCTGGTTTGGTGGCTCGCGAACGTAGCAGCGAGGATGCGCGCGCCTGGCAGCTCACAGTGACGGATGAAGGCACGGCAGCACTGAAGCAGGTGAAAGTAGCGTTCGATAAGATCAACGCCGAAATCGATCAGCGAATCCCCGAGAAGGAGATGAACCAGTTAGCGGACAATCTCTCGGCGATTATCGAAGCCTTTGATCAGCAAAATTGACTGTTGCGCCTTTCACGTCTTCAGCCAGGCAGTGGAAGCCATATACCGTTACTGCCACAACCCCACTCGCAGACCCAACACGCTAGATTGAACGGCTCGTCCGAGGTTTTCAGAAAGGGTTGCCTATTCACCTATTCGCTTTGTTGCGTGAGTAAGGACACGACTGCCGGTGCCGCCGGGCCTTACTCCGCCATATAATCTCCGACTCCCTTTTTTTAGCCTCGGCTAATCAGGCTTGTTAGTCTTCGCTGATCACTCTTCGCTGGGCACAAACTCCAATACCTGCTGATAGGTCGGTCGGTTCGTACCTCTGAAGGTGTTGGGGATCAAGCCGGGTATAAACTCGACACGCACCCCTTCACTCAACCAGGCCTCCGGGTCATCCCCCAACTCTGCGGCGAGTTCCAGCGATACACGCTCCACTACCTGCCACAATGACTCCCGGCACAGTTCCAGTTCTCCGCCACCGCAGTAGTTCAAATGGAAAGGTCCCTGTACATCGCGTCCCAGGAGCGTGCGCAAATCTTTATCGATAAAATTCGCACCATGTTGGGAGCCTGAGAACGTGTTACCCGATAGGTCGCGGATATTATCAAGCGCGGCTACCAGATCTCCAAATACGGGTCGCATTACCGCTTCGGCCAAAGGTCCGATTAGCGCGGCCATGATGGTTGGGCCGGCACTATCATTAAAGCCATCTTCGTCAGCATCCAAGGTAGGTGCATCATCCGCGACCCACTCGTCCATCAGGGTGACGACCGCAGCAGACAAGTCGCTGGGTGCTTCGCCACCACGCAAAACCTCGCTGATCACAGGCCAGACGGGAGAGCGCACATCTTCGGTTGCCGAGCGGTTCATCACGCCAACCACGCCGGCCAGATCAACCTGGTCAGGAAACTGATCAAAGGCCTCCACTCGATGCAATGAGCCATAAGGAGTGTCGTCGCCGTGCATAAACCCTGGCGCGGCCTGGTTATTCCAGTTGAGCAGACGATCGTTGGGCGCAGAGGCCGAGTGTGGGTGCTGCTCTTCAGTCAAAAAGCCCTGCCACTCATACTCGCCGGTACCCCAGGTCGGGAGCCGTCGATCCAGCCCCGACGCCCGAACGGGTAGACGACCGGAAGAGAAGAACGCAACGCTATCGCGCGACTGATAGCCCCAATTGAAAGTAAAACCAAATTGATTCGCCGTCTGCCAGAACGCCTCCGGCGTGGTAGCCACACCTTCGGTCATATCTTTTAAGGCAGCCAGGTTAAAGATGTCCCGGCCGAACGTAGAACGTTTCCGGGTCAAGGCAACGGGTTCGCCGTTTGACGTTGCTGTCCCAATTACCGGCCCATGTACTGATACGGGATAGCGCAGCGGTACATCGTTCAACAGTCCGGCGTCAAACATCTCGAACTCAATGCATTCGCCCTCGAATTCATAGTGCAGTGATTCTCGTGTAGGTTCTGACCCATCGGGGTTGCAAAGGCGCTCTGCAAACACATCTCTTACATCGTTATTCGCAGAAGTCAGGGTCCAGGCATAGTCTTCTGTGCGCCCGATCAGCAGATAAAGACCAATACCGGTGACCGCGATGCCTTGCGCATCTATACCGGGGCCGGTTAGGCGCATCTGCATCACGATGGGCGGATAGTAGTATCCCAGTTGCGGCCCCATCACGCCCAAGGTCGTATTATTTGCCGACGCGGGCTGGTCAATAATGAGAAAGTTGGACGCCATGCGCCCAGGCGGCGCCGCGGCTGCGTCCACTAATCCGGGCTGCGCGGCTTCTTCTGCTGACGCGGCTACGATTTCAGTATCTCTGGGGTCCAGGGCCACAATGGACCCGGCATCGATCACAGCAGATCCCGTGACCGGGCCACCTGTGAACACACCATAGTCAAAACGCTCGCTAATGCTTGTTTGGGCTTCTGGGTCGTCAAACAGCATGGTGTCGTCCCAGGCCAGCTGTCCTACACCCTCGCCCAGTCCGTTGATAAGTGTTGCAAGAAATTCTGCATTGCGCGCTTCATTGCCACCCCCGGCACCGAAAATCGAACCAATAAATGCTGTGGTCGCGACCACGTCGTTGACCGTATAGGGCGCAGGATTATCGATACCCGCAGCTGTCTCATAGGCATTAGCGCCATCAACGTAGTTCTGAAGATCATCGATTATCTGCTGCCCTTTTTCGCCCAGTTCCTCCACTAATAGGGCGACCTGATCGCTCACCAGCTGTTCCGTGGCAGCACTGGGCACAAAGCTTTGACCGCTGGTGACCAAGCCAAAGGCGTTAATACCAGGCACATCCGCCACTGCGGCTCGGGCCGGGCCGCGCCCAAAACTGATCAGTACCGACCTGTCCCGCGTCATCACCCAACCCGCACCAAACATCAGATCGGCGCGCGTTTGGCCTGTAATATGGGGTATACCGAATTCGTCGTACAGGATTTCCAAGCCCGGGCGTTCAGTGGGTTCCAACCGCGTCTCGCCGATCGGCTGAAAATCCTGAGGCAGAAAAAGTCGATCTATATCGGCATCGGTCACGTTGCCGCGCAACGGTGTCAGATCATCATACAAAGCCAGTTGATCAAGTGAGTTTTCTGTAGTGGGAAAGCCACCGAAATTACCCGGCGGTAATATGTAGTAAGCGCTGTCCTGTAACTCCGGCTCCGGTGTGGGCGTCGGTGCCGGCGTTGGTGTCGGCTCTGGTGTCGGCGTGGGGTCGGGGTTGCCTCCCGAGTTATTTGAACCACCGGAACACGCGCTGATTACGACAGCCATTATTATCGAGCAGACAAGCCGAGAGGCCGCGCGCAAATCGCGCTCGCGAGAGAGATTTATAACCATGAAAACGCCTTCTTATTAACTATTTCGAGTAAAGATCAAATATTATTTTTCTTCTGACTTACGTCTGTCTTCAGATCTCGGTTTACCTATGCTCCCATTTATGGTTGGTCTTAATAGAGTTAAGGCAAACCGCAATCTAGGTCCTACGGTAACACATACGGGCAACCAGACCATACTCAATCGCGAAACACAAATTGAACATAGCTTCTTGTGCGCACTAGTTGCTGTGATTGAACTAACCGAGGATTTGCTTGGAATTGCTCCTGTCCCTGGTGTTTTAGCGCAAGCGTTATTCGTGGATTAAAATATGCATAGTTATGTCACTACGGGTCCGCACTTGCTTAAACGTATCCTGAAATCACTTCACGTGGTGGGTGCCGCCGGCATGATCGGCGCTTTAACCGCACACATTATTCTGCTAACGGTGACACCGCCGCCTAACGACCTGGCTGATTATGCGTTGATGCGCGCAGGTATCGCCGCCATTGCCAAGTGGTTGTTGCTCCCGTCCCTGGGTGTTGTGCTGATTTCAGGTCTGCTGGCCATGGCCGCACATCGGCCTTTCATCTACGCGCGCTGGGTTTGGTTTAAGCTCGGACTGGGTATTGTCGTATTTGAGGGCACCTTGATCGGCGTTCAGGGGCCGGCGGTGCGCGCAGCTGAAGTAAGTGCACTGGCACTCACCGGTCAGGTCGATCCAGGAATAATAAACGAGCTGGTCACGCGCGAATGGGGGTCGCTGTGGGTGATCTTGGCGGTTGCCCTGGTCAATGTACTGCTAGCGGTCTGGCGGCCTAGCCTGCAGCGCGCTGCATCCAGCTGAGCAGCCTTCCCTAGGGCTGGGCTGCGTAAAGCCAGGCAGCGCTAAACCTCTGCTCATAAGGCGACAACGCTGCGAACGCCTCAGCCTCAGCTATCCACCGACCAGCCGCCACCCAGCGCGGCATACAGCTGCACGATGGACGTAAAATATAGGCGCAAGGTCTCTGATTCATCCAGCTGTGCGTTAAACAGTGTGCGCTCAGAATCGAGCACCTCGAGGTAGTCAGTCACGCCACCATCGTAGCGCGCTCTCGATAGCCTCGCAGCATTCTGCGCTGCCTGCGCCCGTCTGATCTGAGCGGCGTGCTCAACCTGATAGGTGCGCACTGCCACCAGCGCATCTTCGACCTCTCGAAATGATCGCTGCAGAGTAGCCTCGTAAGACAGCAGGGCCTGTTGCGCGCGTTCACGAGCGGCCTCTGCCTGCGCCTTCAATTGGCCGGAGTTAAATAGGGGCGCCAACACATTGGCGCCAAAACTCCAGGTCTCTGCCATGTTGGAATTAAGGTCTGACAGGTCGGTGCTCTCTACGCCGTAACGACCGGTCAGAGAAATAGACGGGTAGCGCAGCGCTTCGGCCACGCCCACTGTCGCGGTCGCCGATATCAATCTTGCCTCAGCCTCGACCAGATCGGGCCGTCGCTGTAGCAATTCCGACGGTAAACCTACAGGGACCGCAGGGGGAAATGTCTGCGCGTCCAGTGTGGCTCCGCGCGTCACCGGCCCGGGGTTGCGCCCGAGCAAGACACGCAGTGCATTTTGTGTTTGCGCGATCTGTCGTTCAAAGGCTGCCACCGCGGCCTCTGCTACTGTAAGTTCAATCTCCGCCTGGAACACGTCCAGCTGCGGGACCGTACCTTTTTCAAAGCGAGCGCTGATAATATTCAGGCTGTCCTGTCGGGTGCGCACCGTGTCCTCTGAAACCGTGAGCCGCTCATCCAGATCACGTAGCAGCAGGTAGGTGCTGGCCACCTCGGCAACCAGGGTCAACGTTACATTGCGGTAGGCATACTCCGTAGCCAGCAGATCAGCGCGCGATGCTTCGGTCGCACGGCTCAGCTCTCCCCAAAGGTCCAGTTGAAAGGTTAAGTCGCCGTTTATGGAGAAGCGATCGTCGCTTTGGGCACCCGGGAATAGCTCGCCACTTTGCTTTTCGCGACCAAAAAATCCGTCAATATTGAGGAATGGAAACTGATTGGCGCGCACCGTCGTCACCACCTCGCGCGCTTCGCGAATGCGCGACAGGGCGATCAAAAGATCTTTGTTTTCTTCAAGGGCAGTGCGAATCAATAACTGTAATTGCTCGTCCTGAAAGAGCTGCCACCAGTCAAGGTTTGCGATGGATTCACCACTGGGCCCCGGATCTACGTATTGCGGTGGAACATCAAGCTCTGGACGTTCATAGTCAGGGGTGAGCGTGCATGACACGATCAGGGGGAGTCCGAAAAGCGCAGCTGCAAGGCGTCGCATCTCATGTCTCTCCAGAGGCTGAGCTGTCACGGGCGATCTTATCCGCAGCGGGCTGCTCGTCGTTTCCGCGTTTGGCAACAAAGCGATCGACCAGGACATACAACGCAGGCACGACCAGCACACCAATCATCGTGGCAACCAGCATGCCGCTGAACACCGTCATGCCCATTACTTTGCGCGCCTCTGCACCGGCACCGGTAGCGATCAGTAGCGGCAGCACGCCCAAAATGAAGGAAAAGGCCGTCATCAGTATCGGCCGAAAACGCAACTTCGCCGCGGCCATGGCCGCTTCCACGGCACTCTTGCCGTTTTCGGATTCGACCTTTGCGAACTCGACAATCAAAATGGCGTTCTTCGCAGCCAGACCTATCAACATCACCAGCCCAATCTGGGCAAAGACATTGTTGATATAGCTTTCGCTGAACAGGCCGGCTATCCACAGCCCCGCAATGGCACCAAATACGGCGATGGGTGTACCGGCCAAAACGGAAAGCGGTAGCGACCAGCTTTCATACTGCGCCGCGAGCACCAGAAACACGAAGATCAGCGCCATCACGAAGACGATTGCACCGCTGCCCTCCGCCGCCTTCTCCTGATAGGACATATCGCTCCAGGCGATGCTCATATCTGCCGGCAGTGTTTGCTTGGCGACATCTTCCAAGGCGGCCAGCGCTTGTGCGGAGCTGTATCCATCGCCCGGCTGCCCAGTGATTTTCGCCGCCCTGAATAGATTGAACCGATCAGTGAATTCCGGCCCGGCACTGCGAGATGTTTCTACGAGTGTAGACAGCGGCACTGCTTCACCCTCGCTATTGCGCACATAGAACATATTGATGCCATCGATCGAGGCGCGATATTCAGGTTCGGCTTGCACGTATACCTTGTACAGCCGCCCGAAGCGATTGAAATCATTTACGTAGGACCCACCCAGAAACGCACCCACCGACGTATTGACATCCGAGAGCGGTATCCCGAGCTTTAGCGCTTTTGCCGTATCGATGTCCAAAAAGATCTGTGGAGAGTTGGGGCGAAACAGCGTCAGTGCACCACTTATTTCAGGTCGTGCATTGGCAGCCTGAATAAACGTTCTCGCTTGTTCGAACAAATACTCGGGCGTGTTACCACCACGGTCTTGTAGCATCACGGTGAAGCCAGAGCCCGTACCCAGACCGGGAATCGCCGGGGGCCCAAAGGCAAAGGCCTGACCTTCTTTAATTTTGTGGGCAAACTCCATATTGAGGCGGCGCACGACGGCAGTGGCGTGTTGGGAGTCATCGGTGCGCTCATCCCAATCTTTAAGCTGTATGAACACCATGCCGGCATTGGGCTGCAGAGTGCCCGACAAAATACTGTAGCCGGCGACCACCGTGGCATTCTGCACCGCGTCATAGCCGCCAATAATCGCCTCGACTTCTCTCATCACGGCATCCGTACGCTGTAGAGAAGCGCTATCGGGCATGATCAGGCCGGCCATGATATAGGCTTGATCCTCCTCTGGTACAAAGCCTCCAGGAACGATTCTGAACAAGAGAATGACGCCTACTACCAGGATGGCCAGCAGGATGACCGCGCGCGCGATTTTGTGCGTAAAGAATGCCGTCAGCACCATGAATTTATCGGTGGCAACCTGAAACCAGCGATTAAACCAGTGGAAAAATTTGTCGAGAACGCTTTTTTGTTCCCCAGGTGGTTTAAGTAATGATGCAGCAAGAGCCGGACTCAGGGTTAGCGCATTGATGGATGAAATAGCAACCGCTATCGCGATGGTAATCGCAAACTGTTGATAGAGCCGCCCGGTGATGCCACCCATAGCAGCAACGGGAACAAACACCGCAATCAGCGCCAGCGAGGTGGCAACGATAGGCCCGGAAACCTCCTTCATGGCCTCTACCGTAGCGTCCTTAGCGCTCATGCCCTTTTCCATTTTCGCGGTGACCGCCTCCACGACGACAATGGCGTCATCTACCACGATGCCGATGGCCAAGACCAGGCCGAGCAGCGACAGCGTGTTGATGGAAAACCCCATCAAAGGGAACACCGCAAACGCGCCGATCAAAGACACTGGCACAGTCAAGGTGGGAATCAGTGTCGTGCGAGCATTTTGCAGAAAAATGTAGACCACCAGAATCACCAGTGCGACTGCTTGAAACAAGGTAATGACAATCTCACGTATCCCCGCGGTAATGGGTTTGGTGGTATCCAGCGAAACGACATACTGAATGTCGTCAGGGAAGTCTTGTGATATTCGCTGTAGCGTTTCAAACACCTGTTGCGCCACATCCAGTCCATTCGCGTCGGGCAGCTGAAACACCTGTAACAAAGCTGAGGGTTTTCCATCCAGTCGAACATTGTAAAGATAGTTTTGGCTTCCCAGTTCGATTCGCGCGACATCTTTTAGCAACACCTGGGAGCCATCCGGGTCGGCTCGCAACACCACCTCGCCAAACTCTTCTGGTGTGGAGAAGCGTCCACCCGTATTCACCGTGTAGGTAAACTCTGTGCCCGGCGGCGCCGGTTCGCCGCCGATTTTTCCTGCAGGTACCAACACATTCTGTTGCTGAATAGCGTTGGTAATATCAGGTACCGTGAGATTTAACTTGGCCAGTTGATCAGGGCGAATCCAAACGCGCATTGCGTATTCAGTCACGCTGCCGCCAAGCACCTCCGCCGAACCAACGCCGCGAATGCGCGCGAGCTCATCGACCATATTGATGGTGGCATAGTTGGTGAGGAAGGTTTCATCGTAGGTGCCGTTTGGCGAGACCAGAGAAATCAGCAGCAACGGAAATGACAGCTTCTTTTTCACCGTGACGCCGAGGCGCTTCACTTCCTCCGGTAGTGAGGCCTGCGCTTCCGACACGCGGTTTTGAGTGAGCACATTCGCCATGTCTAGATCCGTGCCCACCTCAAACGACACGCTAAGCGACATGGTGCCATCACTGGAGTTGGTGGAGTCCATGTAAATCATGTCCTCGACACCGTTCACTTTTTGTTCAATGGGTGTGGCGACTGATTGCTCTACGCTGATGGCGTTGGCACCAGAGTAGGTAGCGGATACCTGAACCACCGGCGGCGTGATTTCGGGGTATTGCGCAATGGGCAATCGACCGAGTGCCACCAGTCCAAGAATCACGATAATGATGGCAATCACCATCGCTACAATGGGGCGCCGAACGAAGAACTCCGCCATGAATTAGCCCTGAGCTTGATTCTCGGCTGGAGCCGAGCTGTCGAATTCAGTGAGTGAGGGCTGCACCGTCATGCCGGGTCGGAGAGAAAGCAGGCCCTCTATCGCAATGCGCTCGCCAGCCTGTACACCGGAATTCACCAGCACCATGCGCCCCACCTGGGGGCCAAGTTCTACCGGACGCATCTCCACCTTGCCATCGTCACCAATCACGAATACCCGGTAGCCGCCCTGCAGCTCTGATACAGCACGCTGCGGTATCAGTATGCCCTCTGGGCGATTATCAACAACCACACGCGCTCGCGCGAACTGGCCAGCAATCACAATGCCGTCGGGATTGGGAAAATCAGCCTCTAAGGTAAACGTGCCGGTCTGTGGATTGATTGCCGCATCAGACGCCACGACGTGGCCCGTGTGATCATGCAGTGAGCCATCTGCCAAGATCAGTTGCACACCGGAGCCTTGTTCCGGGTCCAGCGTCGGGTCATAGCCCTGCCGGCGCTGCTCTGCGATAGCACGGCTAAAACGCAAGTAGTCTCGCTCATTGATGGAAAAACGCACCCGTATGGGATCATTAAGGCTCACATAGTTGAGCACAACCGGGTTGGGCGATGCGCCGACGAACTCCCCCACTTCAGCCTCAGAAATGCCAATGTTGCCATCAATTGGGGAGTAGATATTGGTATATCCCAATTCTATATTAGCCAACTCAAGATCGGCCTCTGCGGCCTGCAGCGCACCCTCGGCCGCATCTCGCTGGGATACGGCACCGTCTAGATCTTGCTGACTGACTGCCTTCATTTCTGCCAGGGGTTTGATACGCTCCAGATCAGAGCTTGCCTTTGAAAGCTGCGTCTTCGCTTCGGCAAGGCGACCTTCCGCTGCAACAACCTGGGCCCGGTAAGGCCGTGGGTCAATGGTGTACAGCAGCTGGCCCTTCGTCACTCCTCGGCCCTCCGTGAAGTTTCTGGATTCTAGGAACCCTTCCACTCGCGCCCTGATTGGGATATCCGTTGAACCCAAGGTCTGACCCACATAATCCTGAGTAATGTCGGTACTGCGTTGCAGCACTTCGACAACGTCGATTTGGGGTGGTGGCGGTGGTGGCGGGGTAGTCTCTGAACACGCCGCTAATACGGACAGGCCAACGAACAGAAAACAGCACCGTATGCAGTTGAGATACCGATAGTTTTTGGGCATGTGTCGCGGCCCTATTATTGAAAGACCCGGTAGAGTGCCGCAACCGTGGGCATGCCGCAAGTCCAGCTACAGCACCGTCGTAATCTGCGCGCCCATGCGCACAGCCCGCTCGCGCTAAACAGCTTACTGCTCTAGCGCTGCGATTAGCCTTGTCCAGTCCCCCATATCCCCTTCGTCAAAAAGGCTAATGCCAGCGGTCCAGGCGGGATGGCCCACCGTTCCCGGCACTGGGCCGCTCCAAGACACCTCTCCCACCAGAAACAAATCGTCCTTCGTCTCGGCTACCTCTAGTGCCAGCTGCAAAATGGCTCCCGCCGGGAGTTCCCGGTCAATCGCAACACGTAAGCCATCCCTAGACACTTCTGTCGTGGTGCAGCGCACAAACGTTGCAGAGTCGTTGCTACCAAACTCGGCCGCAACAACCTCAATAAAGACGGCGACCTCCACAGGAAATCGCAGATAACGCCGTACAGAGCCCGCTTCTTCGTCTGCTACTCCAACCATTCATCTATTACCAAGTTAACGCTTGCCTGCCCTATCCACTTTTAAAACGTGCCAAATCCTCAGGGAAGCGAGAGCGAGACTCGACAATATCGATAAGCCCTCGCGTCAGAATGATAACTAATTCATCGCCACTCAACTCCCGCACCCGCTCTCCCAGGCGATCGACAAAGACGTAGGTGTCACTCTCCTGTAAATGCACAGCCAGACGAGCCAGCACAATCTCATCCTCGCCGTCATCACGAAATCCCAACCATGCATAGCGGGGGATGATGGCTGCTGGGCTTTCATAATCCACCTGCAGTTCTTCCTCTAGATTGTCATCGATCTGCGGTGGTGCCTCTTCGCTGCTCTTTACGAAGCCGTTGGTGAGCGTGAGCCAGCGCTGCTGGTACTCAATCGCTTCCTCACGCTCCTGCTCAAGTCGGGCTTTGTCAAGCTCGGTCTCTTCTCGCCGGCGTTGCTCGGCTTCTTCTTTCGCCTTCTGTAAACGCTGGGCTTCTTCGCGTTCTGCCTGCGCTTGCCGCCGCTCCTCCTCTTCCCGAAGCGCGCGTTCTTGCTCAGCAGCTTCACGCTCCACGCGCTGCTGTTCTTGTAGCAGGCGCTCGCGCTCAGCCTTTTCCTCAGCCAATCGTCGTTCACGAGCTCGCTGCGCGGCTACACCAGTAAACTCATCTAAATCATCCTGCGTCACCAGGCCCACAGCGCTCGCGAGACAGCGGCTTAAGCTCGCACCACTGTCGAGTTGAACAGCATCGCCTGCAGCTCTCAACTTGGCGAATTCTTCGAAGCTCAACTGCGCAACTTTCAGGCCAGCATGATTGGTGAACAACAACTGCTGCTGCTCGTTCATGCGCAGTGCCAGCATAACCCGTACCGGGTGACCCTTTTCAAAGGGGATACTTAGCCACTGCCCTTCTTCAATGCCAAGCAGTGATTTTGCTACCGAAGGTGCAGTCTCTGGTGGGCTGGCGACTGGTATTGGTGTTATCGCTTGTCGCTGTATCGGCTCCCCTCGCAACAGATTCGTATGAATCTGTTCAATCGCGTCCAAGGCTTCACGCGTCGCGCCTTCATCGTGCTGTAAGCTCAGCAACCACCTTACAATGCGTTTTGGAAGTTCCGCCACCAAGTCAACCAGCGCAGGTCTTCCATCGCTGCTATTGGAGCCCCTGCCCGCTTCCGCCTGCACGGATTGCAAAAGTTGATTAGTGGTAAGCGTCAACTGCCGCCATTCATCTGACTGCTCACCGTATTTCGACAACACAAGCTGAGCACTGTCATACCAGGGACCTTTCAGAAATTCACCCACTCCCTCAGGTATTTTATCTTGTGCCATCGCGGCATTGATCATTTGCGCGGCCTGGCGTTTTGACTGTGCGACTCGGGTGCGTCCGCGTTCGGTTTCAACCAGACGACGGGTCATTTTCTCGACTCGAGCGGCTGCTTTCCCGGCGCTCGCCTGCATTCGCTTGCTGATTGCGAGCAGATCTGTCGAACTCGCATCAAACCATCTCAGCGCGGCGGTAACAGCCTGCTTGATATCGCTCTCGACGCTCTGACCCGCTCGTCCCAGTTCCGCGTGCCAACCCACTGAGTAAACCTGTGCTGCGTCTATCAGCTGGTGTAGGGGATGTTTGCCCGGGGTAAAGAAATCACGATCTTTAACTGCCAGCGCAGCCAACAGCGGGCGTAGCCGCCGCAGTTCGCCCGCTAGCGGTTCCTCCGGCGCAAATTGGGAGTCCCACTGCTTCAGTGCGTTATCCAGCCAAATGAGTGCCGCCTGCTGCGACGCCGGCGGCAGCGCGGGATCGCCAATCGCTTCGGTTTGAGCGAGCACGCCCTCCAGCGGGTAGTGGCGATCTGAATCCACACTGCGCAGATAGCCGAATAGCTCGTGGGTATCCATTGCAAGCGCTCCTGAGTCGGGTATATCGCTCAAGAAGCGCTGCTTGACCCGCTCTTCTACAGAGCGAGGAATGGGAAACTGCGCGGCCGTTAAGTTCAGGAGCGTGGGCCTCAGCAGATTATTCCAGCCAGTCGTAACAGCGGGTAGGACATGGGAATTTCTGGGCGCTCTTTAGGTTTTGGAATCAAGATCAATTATCTCAACTAGGTTATTGCATGAAACCGCAGAAACGCAAGCTCTAGCCGTCATTACAAGTCATCAGAATGCGCAAAACCCCAAAGCGCTCTTTGCAGTGAATATTCATGCACCTTGCCTGCCATTGTTTCTATACTCACTACCACCTGTATACAATTCGAGCTGCAGTTCTCATCTTCGGGAGAAAAGAATGGAAAAAGTGCTGATAGTCGGTGGCAGAGCAACCGGTTTGATGATGACCGCGGAGCTGGCGCGACGCGGGATTGAGGTGCGCTGCATAGACAAATCGGTAGGCATCGATCCGCATGTACGCGCAAATCTGCTGCATTCCAGAACGCTGGAGATATTTCAAAGCCTGGGCATCGCGGAACAGGTCTTACAGGGGTCGGTCGCCGAAGAAGGGCTGGTTTTCTACCGCGGTGGCCAAGTGATTGGCGAGAGTCCACATCAGCCCATCGACTCCCCCTTTCCCTTCGGTATGTCACAGTCTCAGGCACACGTCGAGGCTACAATGGAAGCTCATTTGAACAGCCTGGGGACATCCGTAGAGCGCAGCGTTGCTTTGACCGGAGCAGACCAGGATGAGAACGGCATCAATGTCGCACTAGTGCATCAAGATGGACGCGAAGAGCATGCCAGGTACGACTGGCTGGTCGCCTGCGATGGCGCGCATAGCGAAGTCAGACATCTGACCGGAACCGCTTTCCCTGGGGAGTCAGATCCCTTTCCTTACATCTTGGGCGATGTGATGGTAGCCGGTGGTAAGGATCTGGAACCAACCAAAGGACATGTTTTCTTCCACGATACGGGTGAGCTGTTTCTATTCACACGCCTTCCCGACAATCGTCAGTTCATCGTTGCGAATCTGGATCCCGAAACCAGTACAGACGGCGAAGCCACCTTAGAGGAACTTCAAGCCATCGTCGCCGAGCGAGGCAGATCCAACCTCCGCATCTCTGACCCCCATTGGCTGGCCTACTTCCATATCAACTATCGACTGGCACCTCACTATCGCAAAGGCCGTGTGTTACTTGCCGGCGACGCTGCGCATGTACACAGCCTATTGGCGGGACAGGGTATGAACACCGGCATTCAGGATGCTTACAATCTTGCTTGGAAGTTAGCCCTGGTAGTCAAGGGGCAGGCCTCAGTCGATCTGTTGGACAGCTATGAGTCAGAACGGCGGGAGGTAGCAGACGGTGTAGTCAACATGACGCGGGAAATTACTGACACCATGGAGGGGTATGCGAGCCTGTCCCATGAAGAGCGCGAAAAACTCATCGCTCACCTGTTCACACCCGAAGCAGAACGACTCGATGCAGCGCGCCATTTGCAGGAGGTCGATCTGGACTATCGCGCAAGTCGTCTAACGCTCGACACAAACGAGGCCTTTTCAGGAGGGCCGGCACCAGGCGCTCAAGCGCCCGATGCAGAAAAACTATTAGTAGATGGTGTAGAGCTATCTCTGTATCTAATACCTGCCGACGACCAGTACCGACTGCTCTTCTTTCAAGGCATGGATGAGGGCGAGACAATGGCAATCATTGAGGAAGCCGCCAACACTGCCATGCCTTTCGCATCCTGGCTGAAACCGTATATAGTGGCGCGCCAGAGCGCTGAATCAGTGAGAGAGCCAGGCGCTGGTCATACAATCATCCATGACCAGCACGGGGCGCTGCATGACACTTATGGGGCGCAGTCGCCCTGCATCTACCTGATTCGACCAGATGGCTATATCGCCTATCGGTCTCTGGACATCCGCAGCATTGATCAGTACTTTGAGCACATAAAAATAGGCCAGGGATACGCAAACAAAGGGATTTGAGCATGACACCCAAGCTGCTGGTCGCCTCGGCTGTCTTTGGCCGGACAGTCACATCCAATTATCAGGAACACCTAAGATGAAGAATCGAGCACGAAAGTGGGTCATTATCGTAGTGGCCGTCTTGGCCGCATTGGTTCTCCTTGCCTATTTTCTTAAGCGCGAATCCATTGAGGCAAAGCTCAATGCGAAGCCACCTCAAACTGCGATTCAGGTGGAGTTTGCTCCGGTACAGTCCCAAGAGTGGGGTACGCAAATCAATCAGGTTGGTACTATCCAATCATTTTCGGGTATCACTTTGCGCGCGCAAATTGCCGGCCGTGTCACTGCAGTGCATGCTCAATCAGGGTCCACTGTAAAAAAAGGCGACAAGCTCTTTGAAATCAACCCCAAGGTGATTCAGGCGCAGCTAGAGGAAGCGCAGGCGTCGCTAGAAAATTCCAAATTCACGTTCGAACGCATGAAAGAGCTTTATGCCGAACGCACCGTCTCCGAGCAAGCATTCAATCAGGCGCAAAGCGCGTTCAATGTAGATCAAGCGAGAGTGAGGAGCAGTCAGCAGCAACTCGCTTTAGCCACCACCTACGCCACATTCGATGGAGTGATGGGTGTCACAGAGGTGCAGGTGGGCGATGAGGTCGGCGTGAACCAAGAGTTGGCCACGCTGCAGTCCTCAGAGCGTCTGCGAGTGGAATTTCCAGTCCCACAGAAGTACGCGCAGCTCGTGTCTCCACAGGACTCGGTTACCATCACATCAAGCACCAGTGCTGACGACGTGATTGACGCAACCATCTTCGCGGTGAATCCCCTGATCGATTCCGACACTCGGTCCGTCGAGGTGCGTGCTGAGGTGCCGCCCCATAGCTTTCTGCCTGGCAGCTATGTCAACGTCACCCTGACGTTAAATGATGTCCAGCCGGTTCTAACCGTTCCGCAAACCGCTGTGATGCATTCTCTCTATGGCGACACCATATACAAGGTGGTCAACGGCAAGGCGGTGAAAACAAATGTGGTACCTGGAACACGCAGGGGTGGCGCTATCGAGGTGAGCGGAGACATAAAATCTGGCGACCAGGTTGTCAGCGCAGGCTTACGCAAGGTCATGGATGGAGCCGAAGTGTCAGACTCCGTCGCGCAAAAAGCGGCAGCGGCCGCCAAGACCACAGCCGCCGGCTCAGCTGCCGCTAGCGGCATGGCAACTGCGACTAGCGATACCGGGACGACAGCGGCTGCCGCCTCGACAACCGCTGGGGCCTCTTCCCAACCCGCTGACGGCTCTTCTCAACCCGCTGACGGCTCTTCGCAAAGCGCTGACGGCTCTAAACAGACGGCCAGCGGTACTTCTGAAGCAGCTGATTCCGACGCCACTACCAAGACAGATACCAGCGATGCTAATTAATCAATTCCTGCAGAGACCGGTACTGGCAATCAGCCTGTGCACGCTGATTGTTGTCATGGGGTCCATGGCATTCAACGAGCTGCCAGTAAGGCACTACCCTCTTCTACCCACTTCAGAAGTCACCATCACAACAGTCTATCCCGGTGCCAGCCCCAGCGTGATGGAAGAGTTTATTACCGTCCCCATGCAGCGCGCTCTTAGCGGCCTGGATGGGCTGGACTATATGACGGCCAGCAACACCTATGAGCAGAGCGTGATAACACTCAAATTTTTTATCGGTTCTGACGTCGACGCGCTATTACCCCAGATCAGCAACCGCGTAGATGGTTTGATGTGGGAGCTACCAATTGGCACTAACAGTCCAGTTGTTCAGAAAATCGACCCCAACGCCAGCGCCACTGCAGGCATCCTGTACCTAGAAAGCAACAGCGACACACTCAATCGCTTGCAAATCACCGAGTATCTGACCAACGTCGTGATACCCAAACTAGAAACGGTGCCTGGGGTATACGAAATCAACACCTTTGGCGGGCGTCACTACGCCATGCGAATCTGGCTTCTACCCCACAAGATGGCCGCGCGCGGCGTCAGCGCCACCGATGTCTACAACGCGCTGGAAGCACAAAATCTGCGCTCCACCACGGGCAGCCTGTACGGCAAAGAGATAAAGATTCAGGTTGAAACGTCCACTTCATTGGCAAGCGTCGAGGATTTCAACAATGTCGTTGTGGCCAGCGATGGCGATCGGCTGGTACGCATCAAAGATATCGGCTATGCCGAGTTCGGCTCCCAGGACTACGAAAGCGGCGGTGTGGCGCAAGACAAGCCAACCGTTTTCCTCGGTGTCAGCCCCACGGATACGGCAAATGCTATCCAGACCGCCGATACCATCATTGCCAAGCTGGACGAGATCAATGCCGACGCTCCAAAAGGGTTTTCTATCTACCCAAATTGGAATGTAACGAAGTTCAGCAAAGAGTCTATCGACGAGGTGTACCGAACATTTGTTGAGTCTGGGATTTTTGTTTTCATCGTTATTTTTGCGTTTCTTGGCTCTCTGCGTTCCATCATCGTTCCACTGGTAACAATCCCACTGTCTATGCTGGGTGCAGCGGCAATTATGTACACCATGGGTTACAGTTTGAACGCGCTGACCTTGCTCGCCTGGGTGCTTGCTATCGGGCTGGTGGTGGATGATTCCATCGTGGTGTTGGAAAACATCCATCGACACATGGAACAGGGTATGACTCGCTTTCAGGCATCTCTTACCGGGGTGAAAGAGCTCAAGTTTGCGATCGTTACCATTACGCTCGCCGTCGCCATCGTATTTGCCCCTATTGCCTTTGTACCAGGATTTTCCGGGGCCTTATTCAAAGAGTTCGCGCTCACCATGTCATTCGTGGTGTTGATTTCTGGCCTTCTCGCCCTGTTTGTCACGCCTGTTATGTGCACGTATTTGCTCAAGCCTGCGGGTCATCAAGGGCGCTTGACCAAGATAGTCGATGCGCAATTTCGGCAGATTCGTTTGGGCTACCGTCGAATTCTCAATACGGTCTTAAAAACTGGTTGGCTAGTGCTACTGGTGTTCGTCGGCTTAATTGCTGGCGCCATCAAATTATTCAACGACATTCCCTCCGAGCTCATGCCTATTGAAAATACCGGTGCACTGAATACGCTTGGGCTGGGGCCCAGCGACTCTAACTACGAATACCTGGAGAAATACAGCGAGCCGATTATCGAAATCTACAAAAGTATCCCTGAGGCACAGTCCTGGGGATTGATCAACGGCAACGCACAGTTCGGCGCCACCAACAGCATCAGCTGGATATTGCTGAAACCCCAGAACGAGCGTAAACGTTCCGAGGATGAGGTACTGGGTGAACTACAGGGCAGAGTATCCGAGCTGCCAGGCTTGCAGGCCTTTTCGTTTAAGTTGAATACCGTACCCGGTGGTGCACAGCAACCCCTCACCTTTGTGTTGAAGACGCAGGGTGACTACGACGATCTGAGTCTTGAACTCAATAAACTATTAGCAGCACTGGCCGACTACCCGGGCATCAGCAACCCCAACAGCACCTTTCGTATCGATAAACCGCAGCTGCAGGTAACCATCGACCGACAAAAAGCGGCCGCCTTGGGCGTGGCGGTGGATGATATTGCCACTACACTGAATGCAATGATGGGTAGGCCGGTCGTCGGGTTTTTTGGGAAGGACGGCTACAGTTATGAAGTTATCCCCCAGGTGCCGAATCAATACCGGATGAATCCAGACGACATTAACACCATGTTTGTGAAAAACGCGTCGGGCCAGATGATTTCCTTAGACAATGTGGTCGATCTTCATGAGACGGTGATACCCCAAAGCCTGGATCAATTTGATCAAATGCGATCGGCCTCGCTAACAGCGAGCATTGGTAACGGTTACACCCTCAGCGAAGCCATTGCCTGGTTAGAAAACTACGTGGACACTGAAATGCCACCCCAGTACAGCGGCGACTTCATGGATGAAGCACGCGATTTTCTGCAGGCGGGTGCGACCCTGGCCATCGCTTTTGCCATCGCTCTCGTTTTGATCTATCTACTGCTGGCAATTCACTTTGACAGCCTGCTAGACCCGCTGGTGGTGATGCTCAGCGTGCCCCTGGCCCTGGGCGGTGCACTGTTTGCGATGTATATGACCGATACAACCTTGAACATCTATACCAAGATCGGATTGATCATGCTGGTGGGTTTGATCAGTAAGAACGGCATTTTAATTGTCGACTTTTCCAATGCGCTGCTAGCCGAGGGTCGCAGCGTGCAGGCTGCTATAGTGCGCGGCGCCGCTACGCGGCTACGCCCCATTCTCATGACGGCCTTCGCCATGATTTTCGGTGCGCTGCCGCTAGTACTGTCAGACGGTGCGGGTTCAATCGCGCGCAATCAGATCGGGTGGGTGATCATCGGCGGCATGTCACTGGGCACCATACTCACGTTGTTCGTTGTTCCCTGCGCTTATCTCGTGGTGAACAAGTACCTCATCCGCGACGACGTTGAGCAGCCTAAACCCAGCACTGCTTAATCCAGGCGCCGCTTAGGCTACATCGCTGAGTGGCGAAGCAGCCCTGACTTTACCTTCGAGCTCACGACGCAGCTCGTGCACGGCATGATCCAGCGCTTCCCGTGTGCCTGGATCAGTGACCTGACCAGACGCGGCATCAAAGCGCTCATAAAAACGGGGCACACTAACGCTCGCTATTACGTCGGCACCAAAGTGCGGTGCGGATGCGACGGCGGCAGACAGTACATTGGCCGCCCCACCCGCACCGGGCGAGGTTGAAAGGTAGATCGCCGGTTTCGACTGGAACACCTTGCGATCAATTCTCGAGGTCCAGTCAAATAGATTCTTGTAGGCGGCGGTGTAGCTACCGTTGTGTTCTGCAAAAGAAATGATTAGCGCATCGGCCCAAGCTATCTTCTCGTAGAAGCGCCTGGCGAGTTCTGGCTGACCCATCTCTTTCTCGCGATCCTCACTGAATAGCGGTATTTCATAATCGTTAATATCCAACACCTCTACCTTTGCTTCCTGAAACTGCGAAGCGGTGTAGCGGGCAAGCTGTTGGTTGATAGATCGGCTGCTACTGCTTGCAGCAAACGCTAAGATTTTCATGACATTGCTCCTGTAATTCATCGACCGGTTAAAAACGCCATCAGGCAGTTGCATTTCGCTGCTCGGGAACGTCGCTGAGATATTCAACAAACTCCACTTCAAACCCGTTGGGATCCATAAAATAAACGTTCCGGCGGTGTGGGGATTGGGCACCTTCACTGCTTATGGAGAAGCCCGCCGCCAACAGACGATCAGTAAGCGCTTCGATGTTGTCGATCACAAACCCGAAGTGCGCCAGCCCCGTTTGATGCCCGTCCAGGTCTCTGTTAGCGCCTTCACCATCGTCGTTCAGCGTGATGTACTGATAGTCATCGCCCAGGTGCAGCCAACGCCGCGCCTTGCCATTCCAGTCGCCTTCGCCTTCAGCACGCACCCGCCAGTGGGGGAACGCCGCTGTAAAAAAGCCTACCGCCCCTGGCAGGTCTCGCACCACTAAATTGACGTGTTCAAAATTCATCATTTTCCTCTCCAAGATTTGAATTCAGGAGTATGATAGAACCTCAAGTTAGGTTGAGGTAAAGAGCTTTTTGAATTTCTTCGCCCTGCAGGAATCATGTCCTTGGCTCTTACAAAATTAGGAGAAGAATGACTATGACAGAGGCAAACTGGTCAGTTGGAAAAGTGGCCAAACGAACCGGCGTCAAGGTAAGCACCCTGCACTTCTACGAGGAGAAAGGCCTTATTCGCAGTTGGCGCAACAACGGCAACCAGCGGCGCTACAAGGCGGACGTATTGCGCAGAGTCTCTATCATCAAAGCGGCGCAGAAAATGGGCGTCTCTCTGGCCGCAATCAAAGACGCTTTCGCACAACTACCTGACAATCGCACTCCGAATGCAAAAGACTGGGAAGGTCTTTCCAGCCGCTGGCAAGGTGAACTGAACGCGCGCATTGCCTACCTTGAACGCCTGCGGGACTTGATGACGGGGTGTATCGGCTGCGGTTGTCTTTCAATGAAGAACTGCCCCATCTACAACCAGGACGATAAGCTGGCCAGCGAGGGTGCTGGGCCAGCTATTCTTAATCGGATAGAGAACTCAGACGGGGCTTGACCAGGGTGCTCAAAAAAAAAGTACAGAAACCGGTTCACCCGTAATTTCCTCGAGTAGATCGATCAACTCGGCCTCCTCCTCAGCGCTGAGTTTGCCGTCCTCAAGCGCTACATTGAGCAAGCTACCCAGCTCCTCGGCAGGCCAAGTCTCCAACACGTTGGGCCGTTGCGAAAGCCAGTCCTGAATAAACTCTGCTTCTGCCAGGTTGATGGTGCCATCGGCTAATACACCCTTGCACAAACCGATCAACTCGGGAATATCAATTGCATTGAAGCGCGCATCGCTCAAGCGCTGACTCATTTTTTTGCTGTTTAAATCAACCACTTTCATTTGCTGTCCCCAATTAAAACTACTGTCGCAAACACCTTAGACGCGGTGGGCAAGCGACCACCTTTGTCATCACGTTCATCGCCCTGACACAACTGATACCGCTGACACGCCCCTCCCACTACGATGGAAAATTAAGCGGTTGAAGCTTCTCGAACGACTCCTGCATCAAGGCATTCCAAGAGTGTCGAAGTTCACTCAGATAACTGTCTTCCTCATCGAAACGTAAATATCTCCCAGGTTGCAGGCTACCACTGTCGAGCAAACAGATTTCTACAGGTGGCCCCACTGTCAGATTGCTGCGGATAGTTGCATCCATAGACACTAACGCGCACAGCGCCGCGCGTTCAAGATCAGTTTCGGGCTCGATCACCCTGTCGAGTATGGGCTTGCCGTATTTCGTCTCACCGATCTGTAGAAAAGGCACCTGAGCCGAGCATTTGATGAAGTTTCCCTGGGAGTAGATCATGTATAGATTGCTGGGCGCACCGTTTATCTCACCAGCAAACAGGAAAGTGGTTTCGAACAAAACGCCTCCCCCTGTGGTCTGCTGCTGACTTTCCACATTGATTTTACCTATGTATTCAGCCGCCGAATTCAGATCTGGTACGGTAAGCAGGTTGACTTCGGCCCGCTCTCTGAGATCACGCTCCATCATTGCCACGGCTGACTGCGTGGTAGCCAGGTTGCCCGCGCTGCATAATACAAACTGGCGTTCACCTGGCACACCATAGCGCCACATCTTACTGTAGGCGCTGATGTTATCTACGCCAGCGCTGGTCCGAGAATCCGATACCATCACAATGCCCTGATTGACTTTTATTCCGACGCAATAAGTCACGCGCTCCTCCCAACTGTTTCGCTGTACGGTAGGCCCTCATTGAATCAACCTGGGGGCCATGTGCAATGTATCGCACTGCGCGCTATACAAGTATTCCCATTTTAAATTTTAGTGTTATAGTATTATATAACACCATAATGCCAGGGCAGCACGGCACGCGGAATGCACTAAGGGTGAGTTACCAGTGGAAAGACAATCAGCCCATCTACCGGCAGCTGCGAGAGCTCGTCGTGGCGAGAATCATGGACGGCAGTTTCAAAGAAGGTGAGCCCGTTCCCTCTGTCCGCCAGGTCGCAACTGATTATCAGGTTAATCATATAACCGTAAGCAAGGCGTACCAGGAATTGGTTGAACTCGGCCTGCTAGCCAAACGCAGAGGTCTCGGTATGTATGTATCCAAAGGTGCTCGCACGGCACTACTGCAAAAGGAACGACAACACTTTCAAAATCAAGAGCTGCCCGCGTTCGCCAGGCGCGCGCAAATACTCGGGCTCAGCCTTTCCGACCTAGTCGAGTTATTGCAACAAGAGGAAAACAATCGATGAACCAGCCTGTCGCACGAACCCGTGGACTACACCGCCGATTCGGTAAAATAGATGCGATCAACAACGTTGATCTAGACATTCCAACCAGCGCCATCGTTGGCCTTATCGGACCCAATGGCGCAGGTAAGACAACCCTGTTGCGTACCTTGCTGGGCCTCTCAGAGTTCAGCGGGGATTTACAGGTACTGGGCACCAATCCGCGCAAGCAGCGTGCTGCTCTGATGCGAGATGTCAGCTTCATAGCGGACACCGCTGTCTTACCCAGCTGGATGTACGGACATCAGCTGTTGGACTATGTCGCCGGTGTACACCCTAGCTTTGACCGCACGGTCGCCGAGCGCTATCTCGCAAGTACCGAAGTTGATCCCCAAAGAAAGATCAGAGCGCTATCCAAGGGCATGACCGTGCAATTGCACCTGGCTATTGTAATGGCGATTGACGCCCGCCTGCTCGTGCTAGACGAGCCGACCCTGGGGCTCGATATCCTTTTTCGTAAGCGCTTTTTTGAGCAATTGATCAATGACTATTTCTTTGGTGAACGCAGCATCATTATATCGACTCATCAGGTAGAGGAGGTGGAGCACATCCTCACTCACGTGATCTTCATGGACCACGGCAGAATCATATTGAACAAACCTTTAACCGATATTGAGCAGGAGTACGTGGAACTGCATGCAGTTGGAGATGCGGCGCTAGAGGCGCGTGCGATACCCCACATTGGCCGCCGCAATATCATGGGCGGCCAGGCTCTCATTTATACCGGTGAAAACAGCCATCGCCTGGCATCACTCGGCGAGACGCAGACACCGTCTATCACCAACCTGTTTGTCGCTATGGTGGGAGGTCAGGACTCGCATGACTAAAGTGACGCCATCAATACCTGCAATGATACGGCGAGAACTGCAGGAGTACCGCAGTTCGCTAGTGATTACGCCATTTGCCATCGCAGCCACTTTGAGCGGGATCATGCTGATGAGCGTGCTGCTCGCGGATCGTATCGCCTTTGTCGGGCAAGACGTCATAGAGGCAGCAGTCAATACTGAAGGGAGCTCGGAGGTCACACTCACTATCGACCTCGAAGACGAGAACAACCTCATCATTCAGGAACACCGCATCGAGCCACCAACAACACCCTCGAAACCGGTGACGGACGCTGCAAACTCCAGCAGTGGATCAGCAGTTGCACCACCAAGTGCGCTGCAAAAAAATGGAGCGGACATCATTGCCGGAGGACTCACCCCGCTGCTGATCGTGCTTAACACACTCATGATGCTAGTGTTGATGGTGGTGACCGCAAACTACTTACTCGGATGTTTGTTTAACGACCGCAAGGATAGATCGATTTTATTTTTTAAGTCCATGCCGGTATCCGATTGGGATCAGGTACGAGCCAAAATCGCAGTCGCTGTGGTCATCGCCCCACTCCTTTTTATCATTGCCGCGCTCCTCGCTCAGTGTGTGACCCTGCTAATGTGCATGTTGCTGGTATGGCGGCTGGACATCGACCCCTTCTCCGAAGTGCTTGCCAGCGTCGATGCACTGCCCCTGCTGATGAATTCTCTAATAGGGTGGTGCGTCACCGCGCTGTGGATTGCGCCAGTTTATGCCTGGCTGTTGCTGGCGTCAGCAGCGGCCAAGCGTTCACCTTTTCTACTTGCTGTAACACCGGTGATCGCGCTGTTTGTACTGGAATACGCTTTTTTTGGCACCGAGCATTTCGCAGATGCGGTAAACGCACATCTCCCTCACTACAGAGGCCCGGCGGATGCTGTTGGTATTTATGTCAACGGTAGCGAATGGCAGCATATCAACTTGCTTTCACTAGCAGGCGGATTGGCATTTGCAGCGCTCGCCATATGCATCACAGTTTACATGCGCCGCTATCGATTTGAGCTGTAACCTTAGCTTCGCTGAAATCAGCTAGGGGGAAGCCTTGCTAGTCAAAGTCGCTTGGGCTGTGTCGTTCAGCAAGCTGGCTTTCCTCAGGACCCCAGACCCGATTGACTCGCCGACCGCGTTGATAGCCTGGGCGTTCTTCAATTTCTCGGGCCCAACGGATCACATTTTCATATGACTTCACATCAAGAAACTCTGCGGCATCATAAATATCATGCAGAACAACCGCACCGTACCAGGGGCAGGTGGCCATATCCGCAATGCTGTAGTCTTCGCCCCCCAAGAAACGATTTTCAGCCAAGCGTTTGTCCAATACATCGAGTTGGCGCTTAACCTCCATGGTGTAGCGATCGATAGGGTATTGGAATTTCGCGGGCGCGTAAGCATAAAAGTGGCCGAAACCACCGCCCAGAAAGGGCGCACTGCCCATCTGCCACATCAACCAGGATTGGCACGCGGTGCGCTCAGGCAACGCTTTAGGATAAAAGGCGTCAAACTTCTCGGCGAGATATAGCAGAATCGCCCCCGATTCGAACACAGGCATAGGTGGGCTAGTGCTGTAGTCCAACAAAGCAGGAATTTTAGAGTTGGGATTGATATCAACGAAGCCGCTTCCAAACTGATCGCCCTCACCAATATTGACGGGGTAGGCATCATATTCAGCTTCTGTGATACCCAATTCCACAAGTTCTTCCAACATCACCGTCACCTTCACGCCGTTGGGTGTGGCGAGCGAGTAGAGTTGCAGAGCATGCTCCCCTCGCGGCAAGGCTTTTTCATGCGTGGAACCCGACACCGGCCGGTTAATGTTGGCAAACTTTCCGCCGCTATCTTTATCCCAAGTCCACACCTTTGGCGGAACGTAGCTATCTTTATCCGTAATCTCTGTATCTGTCATCTATGACGATTCCTAATAACCTGTTGCGTGAAAGAACAAAGCTGCAGTGTAGACTATTTTCAGGGAAGTCGAAGGGCTAGCCGCCCAACGAACGTGTAATATCACCCTAACTTGCGCCTGCATTGAGTAGCGTAGCTGATATAAAAATCGGAGCGATGAATGAGCAATCCAAATCTCCCGTCCCACAAAACCGGGCTCCCACCTGGTTCACTGGTGCATGTTGGCGATGCCCTAGCAAACGATACAACAGTCACATTGCTCAATTACGGCCAAGAGCACATGCAGCAGGTCAACATTGAGTCTGTCGAAGAGTTAGCTCAACACCGCGACAGTGATTCCCTAAGCTGGGTGATCGTTGAAGGTCTCTCCAATGTGAAGCTTATCGAGGAGATCGGTCAGCAATTCGATATTCATCAATTGGTGCTGGAAGACATATTGAACACACATCAGCGACCAAAGTTCGATGAGTTTGATGATTATCTTTTTATTGTACTCAAGGGACCGATTATCCAATCGAGGCCATTTTCTATTGAGTATGAGCAGATTAGTCTTCTGGTGTTCAAGCGTATCGTTTTTGCATTCAAAGAGAAACGTGACACCATCTTCGATCCCATCAAAGCGCGAATCGAAACCAGTAAAGGCCGGTTCCGCACGCTGGGAGCAGATTTTCTCGGTTATTCGATACTCGACACCATTATCGACCAGTACTTCGTTCTCATCGATGACATGGACGATGCTGTAACGCTAATCGAGGATGAACTGCTCGAAGGCGAGTCAGGAAGTGAATCACTGAACGCAATCCAGAGATTGAAACGAGAGATCGTTACGGCACGACGCTATGCTTCACCGGTAAGAGAACTCATCAACCAAATGCTGCGCAGCGAATCGAATTTGATCGACGAAAAAACCCATATCTACCTGAGGGATGCGTCGGACCATGCGATCCGCATCATCGAATCCATCGAGCTCCATAGCTATATCACCTCTGGGTTGCTGGATATTTATATCTCAAGCGTCAGCAACCGCATGAACGAAGTCATGAAGGTGCTGACTGTATTTGCCACAATCTTCATACCCATGACGTTTCTTACCGGTATCTACGGTATGAACTTTGACTACATGCCAGAACTGAAATGGCATTGGGCGTATCCCGCGATCTGGTGCGTGTTTATCACGATTCCCACGGCGCTGCTGTTCTACTTTAAACGCAAGAAGTGGCTCTAGCAGCAACCGCTTTCGCCTGCTGTCTAGTTGAGACTATATGGCTACCAGGCGTTGATAGTTAGCGGTTAGCGGTTAGCGGTTAGCGGTTAGCGGTTAGCGGTTAGCGGTTAGCGGTTAGCGGACTCAGTGTATTGCCATGCGCAGAAACGGCTCAGCTAGTTAAAGGCGCGTTCTGCCCTTCACCTCTTTAGCCCTGTAATAAATCGGCGCACCGACGCTTCCTGCTCGGTAGTGGAAATCTTCGGCTTGCCGTACAGTGCGATCAGGGCAGTCTCAGCCAATAGTGCATTGATGAGCAGAGCGGCAACTTCTACCGAAGGCACCTCTATCTCACCGGCCGCACAGGCCCGCTCGACGGCCGTTTGCATAGGTCTAAGACTTGATTTTGACTCAATCTCACGGGCTTTTTTCCAACCTAAGACCTGCGGTCCCTGCTCTATCAAAATCGCTGCGACTGCGGGGTAGTGGCTCACCGCTGGAGGACTTG
>JBCCNJ010000052.1:0-27162 GCA_039025905.1 Pseudomonadota bacterium
ACCGGGCATCGCCTGATATTCGCTGAGCTCGCTCAACCCTCCCGGCGCCATCAATATTAATCTGCTTACTCGTTGGGGATCGTCCAGCGCCAGTGCCAGAGCGATAGCACCGCCAAGTGAATTGCCCAATAGGGCGCATTTGGAGACGCCGGCGCAGTCCAGCGTCTGCGTGATGCATTCGGCGAAAAATGACAGAGGATGGTCGACATCCGTGGGTTTGTCCGAAAAGCCATAACCGATCAGATCGGGAACAATGCAGCGGTATCCCGCAGCCGTAAAAACCGGGTAGTTAATCTTGAAATTGCTATAGCCGCTCGCACCGGGACCTGAGCCGTGCAGTAGCACGATGACCTCGGCATCACTGGGACCTTCGTCCAGATAATGAATGCGGTGCCCGTTGGCACAGTCTGCGTAGTGCCCTTCAGGCAACAGGCCTTTCATAGCCATTTGAGCGGCTCCCGGTGAGGGCTTAGTTAGCACTCAAAGTCAGATCGCATAATCGGCATTTTGCTCGCCAAACAGCATGCCACCCATGTTCACTGCAAACGGGGTCGAGTGATTCGCCACATGCGCCTGACTGGCCAGGATATCCAGATGGTACGCAAGCAGGTCGCTGTCCATTCTAATGCCGCCGCTGCCCGCCGCCTTCAACATGCGACTGGATAGCGCAAGACAGCGATCTGCGACTATCGCGGAGTCGTAGCGATAGCGCACCCGGTCCTCCACCGTGATAGGCTCTTGTGCACGCACGCTGTCCATCATGGCATCAAAATTGCGCACCATCGTTACCTTCATTTCTTCAATACCGGCTTTCACCTCGGTCGCAAGCTGCCTCGCGAAAGGGTCGTCCTTCATTTTCATCGGGCCGGCCTGACGGGTTTTCGCCACGTCCACAAAGGCCTCGAGCGCACCCTCACAAGCGCCCAGGGTGGCTGTACAAACAGCACGTACAAAAACCTGCATAAACGGCATTCGATAGAGAGGCGCTGCATTTACCGCGTTCCCAGGGTTCTCACAAAGAAACCCATCCATCGATTTATGGGTACGATATTCCGGGACAAATACGTCGTCCACAATCACGTCGTGGCTACCGGTGCCCTGTAAGCCCACCACATCCCAGTTATCTTCGATTGAATAGTCGCCAATCGGGATCAAAAACGTTCGGTAATTCGCCATATCAAAGGGTGCTTCTGGAGTGGGGACGACGGCTCCCAGGAAAGCCCACTTACAGTGCTCAGAGCCGCTAGAGAAACTCCAGCGCCCACTCAGGCGAAAGCCTCCATCTACCACTTTGACTTTGCCAACGGGTGCGTATGAAGACGAGATTAAGACGGTGTTGTCGTCAGCCCAGACATCCTGTGCAGCCTTGTCATCGAAAAGCGCTAGCTGCCAGTTATGAACCCCGATGACGCCCAACACCCAAGCGCTGGAAGGACAATGCTTAGCGACCTCCAACCCGACCGCATAAAATACCTGCGGATCCATCGCAAATCCGCCCCACTGCTCAGGCTGCAGAATTTTGAAAAAGCCGGCCCCGTGGAAATCAGCCATGGTCTGGTCAGAAATCCGGCGCTGGGCTTTGGCTTGGGCCGCCCGCTCACGCAGTGCGGGCCCCATATCACGGGCCGCTGCGATCAGCTTTTGAGCGCGCGCGCTGTCTAAACCGTACTCGTTTATGTCGGGAAGGTTTTCGCGGATCGTCATGTTATTCTCCGGTTGCTGTTCTTCGTCCTCAATATGACCCCAGTCAGACACAAGGCGCATCATCCATTTGGGTTATTTCCGATCTCTAAGCTGCTTTCTCTATGCAAAACGGGCCTCGACAGATCCTGGCAATTGGAGTGGATCACCGGTGGCCTGTTTATACCGCTTCCACTGTTCGCGTCGATGCGTCCGACTATACGGTCAGAGCTTTACGCGTGGCTTGTTAGCGCCTTGCATTATTTCAGACAAGCTCGCCTGCCGGTTTTGGGGTCGTTCACTAGTCGGAACATGGGCGCGATGACGATCCTGAACGTGATCGATGTCATCCGCATGGAACGCGCCCTGGTGGCAATTTCAACGTGTGTTTGCATATTTTTGCATATGCAGCTAGCGCATGCCGATACGGCATCAGAAACGTCACAATCTAGTCCTGCTGATCCCAGGGAAGAATACCATCAAGGCTCTCCAAACTGGCTTAGAGCGGTTGGAAAATTAAGGGTCCCAGGTAGTACCTACGAAAACGGCAAACGTGTCTATCAGTGGGAAGATTGCAGCGCGACACTGGTCAGTGCAAACGGTTCAGCCCGCGCGGATACCATCGTTACCGCCTGGCACTGCTTGGAAAACTATTCCGATTTAAGCAGACCTATTCAGTTCACTCTGACTGCTGGACAAGACCCACCAATTCACCGCGAGGCATACCGATTTGCAGACGGCGGTGGCATGTACGCTGACTGGGCTGTTCTACGTCTGCTCGCGCCGATAAGTTCTGACCAAGCAACTGTGCTACCTATTCATCCAGCGGGCGCGGAATCCGGGATTAGCATCGCCATGGCGGGTTACTCGCGCAAGACCGCGCTGGGTGATTTTGGTAATCGACTCACCTTCGATCCCCTGTGCTCGATCAAACTGCGCGGCCATGATGTGATCGAGAGCGACTGTCTCGCTCAAAAAGGCGCCTCGGGCGGCGCCGTGGTGCAGAGATCGGGCAACGGTACGCTCTGGTTTGTCGGCGTGATATCTGAAGGGGACGGTCGCGGTATCAGTCGTTTCGTACCAGTGGAGCGTTTCCGCACCGCACTCCGCCACTAGGGCAGTGCTGACACGCTAGGCTTTACGGCTCTGGCGCTCCGGTGCGGGCGCTCCGAGATGCGTCTCACCTCTTAATTTGGCCAACTCCATTTGTTTCTGACGCTCGCGGAAGCTGGACAGCTGAGACTCCGTTAGCGAGTCATAGCAGCGAGGGCATGACACACCCTGCTGGTAGTGTGGCGATCGCTTATCTTGCTCAGTAATGGGGTGACGACAGCCGTAGCACTGGTCGTATTGCCCTTTTTCCAACTGGTGGTCCACTGCGACACGATTGTCAAAAACGAAACACTCACCTTCCCATGTGCTTTCCTGCTCAGGCACCTCCTCAAGGTACTTGAGAATGCCACCCTGCAGGTGGTAGACCTCTGAAAACCCTTCCTGCAGCATAAAGGCAGACGCCTTCTCGCAGCGAATGCCGCCAGTGCAAAACATCGCGACTTTCTTGTGAACGCTGGGGTCGAGGTGCTCGCGCACATACTCGGGAAAGTCTCTAAAGTTGGTGGTCTGTGGATCGATTGCACCACGGAAGCTGCCAATCCCGTGTTCATACTCATTGCGTGTATCTATCAACAACACCTCTGGATCATTCACCAGCGCATTCCAGTCTTTGGGCGCAACATAGGTCCCAACCAGTCGATTTGGATTGATGCCCGGCACTCCCATCGTTACGATCTCTTTTTTTAGCTTCACCTTCATGCGGTGAAATGGGAGATGATCGTCAACAGACTCTTTGTGTTCTAAATCTGCCAGCCTGGGGTCGGATCGAAGATAAGCAAGTGTCGTATCCATGCCGGTGCGGCTACCTGCGATGGTCCCGTTGATGCCCTCAGCAGCGAGCAGCAGCGTACCCTTGACACCAGATTTAGTGCAGACATCCAGCAAAGGCTCACGTATTTCGCGATAGTCTTCTAGATCTACAAACTTGTAGAGAGCTGCGACGATGTAGGCCGACATATCACTGTTCCAACTGTTCGGTATCCATTTGCCAAGTCCACTATTGTACCTTTGACAGAGCTCGCAATAGACTCGCTAGGCGCGTTGAGTTCAAGGTGAGATCGCGTTCGCTAAACACTACCGCTTCACAGCCGGCGCTGTGCGCTTGAGCACAATCTGATGCGGCTGCTCTGGCGATTTAGCCGGCTTTGCTACCGCCCAGACAATCCGGAGACGCTGGGGCACTGCCTTGCCTTTCTTGCCACTCCTGCTCGGTATAGGTATGGAGAGCGAGTGCGTGTACCGGCCCAGCCAATTGACTGGCGAGTTCTTTATACACCTGCTGGTGCCGCGCAACTTTCCGCTGCCCTTCAAACAGGGTGCTGACTAAAACCACTTTAAAGTGGGTTTCTGAATTGACAGGCACACTGTGTTGATGACTTTCATTCACCACTTCCAGATGCTCAGGGCTGAATGCCTGGGTCAACTGCTGCTCTATATCCTGCTGGACTCTCATGAGTACCCTCTTACGGTTGTATCATTCACGACCGGGCCATGGTCGGTAAGCCCCATGCCATAGCCGCACCGCATGCTTATGTGCCGAAGGACGCTGACTGATGGATGCGACTTGCCCTCTTTATTGCGATCGCGATTGCCCTCGCTATTGCCAGCACATTAGACGCGCAGCTCTAAAGCCAGGCCCTAGATCTGGAGGTTTTACTTCAAACTCGCCGTTCGAAGCCATCCTTCGAAAAGGCCGGGGAGTATACCTGAGCTCGTGCTCTCTATCCAAACCCAGCCAGTGCGCAAGCAGTACCGCTAACGGATGTTGGAATCGAGGCCCGACAGTCACCGACGAAGCTGTCTTTCTGCGCGAAATTGACCGGGTGTTTTACCCGTCCACTTTTTGAAAGAGCGATGGAAAACACTCGGATCAGTGAAGCCCAGCTGACTGGCCACCTCCGTTATCGACATATCCGGTCGATCGAGCCATACCGCCGAGAGTTCACATCTGGCCTGGTCCTTTAATTGTTGAAATGTTGTCCCCTCGCGCTTCAACCTACGCCGTAGAGTCGGTGCAGAGACACCAAGGGCAGAACTAATGACGCCAAAGCTGGGAAAGCCGTGACTGAAGTCTTGTCCAATAAGCGCCTTAACCCGAGCGGAAAAGTCGCTGTCGGCCGATCTTGGGTTCATTATCAGTAGTGGATACGGTGCGCTGCGCAAGAATTCATTGAGCGTGTGTTCGGTGTGCATGACGGGTCTATCCAGCACTGCCGCACCGAAATAAACAAAGTCGTTAGCTTGGCAAAACTGCACCGGAGCGCCGAATAATCGCTCGTATCGATCTTGACGTCCGGGCGCACTACCCACCAAATGCACTCCCGATAGCGGAATCGGGCTGCCGGATAGCCACCCAAAAAAGCGATGCCAGAACGACAGGCCATAGGCGTAACGTAACGCCAGACCTTCATTGTTGATGCCCTGTTTTAACTCTTTTGTAAAGCGATATCCCAGAGCGACCTGCTCCGCCTCCAGCGAAAAGTGCAGCCGCTGTTGGCGGTCGAAAAAAGTCTGATGGAACTCAATCACGCGTTCAATAGCCTGACCCAGTCGGTTCGAAGAGATGACGCAGTAACACATCATTCGAAACGTGCCCGGCGTCATGGATTTGTCCACCGCAAGGCCGAGGATTTCATTTTGGCCGAGCTCGATCAGCTGGCGGTAGACTTGCGTATATTGCATGGCACTCACCCTATCTCGATAACCCGACGAACTTTCATCGAGTGGGTTAAAGTCCAGGCCTGCCCGCGCCAATATATGATCCACGTCGCCGCCCTCATCGCGGGCAATGCGCAGCAACGTTTTCAAATAAGCGGTGGGTAAGGTGTCGCTCATCGCGGTTATTCCTGCTGGTCACTCCCGGTCAGCTCGCGGCGCAATGTTAGCAGAACGACTGGCTGCAAGAGACCGCTAACTGCGCCAATCTCCACTGTTGGCGAGACCCTAATTTGAATTTTTCGTATAATTGTGGCCGCATTCGCCAGGGGCTGACGCTATGGAGCAGCGCTACAACGTCTATTTTTCGGGCCAACTGCAGGCAGGCCAGCAGTTGCAAACCGTGCGCGCCAATATCGCCAAGCTCTTCAACGCGGATGAGGCTACCCTGGGTAAACTGTTTAGTGGCCGGCCGCAATTACTGAAGCGAGACTGCGATAGAGCCACGGCCCTCAAATACAAACAGGCGATTGAAAAGGCGGGTGCGACCCCCATCATTCAGTCCGCCGAAACGCAAGGTTCACAGCCTGCACAAGTGCAGGAGACCAGCGAGCGCCCAAACACAGAGTCCAGGCAGCAGACGGCGGCCGAGAAAATCGCAGCCTTGGCGGCAGCGCCAGACCTTGGTGGAAGCGCCGCAGAGTCAGAACCTCAACAGACATCGAACATCTCGGAGGGAGGCTCACAACCTGCTGCAGACCCACTTCTAGCCCCACCAGGAACCGAGGTGCTGCGGCCAGAGGAGCGCAAGGCACCCGAGGTGAGCAGCGTCGATACGCCTGCACTAGAGGTAGCAGCGAGCGGTGAGCGGCTGTCAGCAGTGCCACCGCCCGCCCCGCCCCCGCCCGATACCAGTCACCTCAGCGAGGGCGCTGTGGGGGATATTATCCCGAATCTACCTTCTGCGGAGTTGCCTGTGGAACTCGATATTAGCGCAATCGACTTAAGCCCGGACGGTACCGATCTGAGCGACTGCGCAAGACCAGAGGCACCGCCACCCAATCTAGATCTGTCTGGCTTTGATCTTGCACCTGCCGGCAGTGACGTGGTGGAGGAAAAGTACCGTACTAGCCGCGATGTTCCCGCCCCCGATACCGATCACCTCAGCTTGAAGGAATAGTTTCATCACCATATTGTCTCCGTCTCTGGCGCGTCGGCTCGCAGCGATGACGTATGATCTTTTTCTCGTATTGCCATTGATCATGCTGGCGGTCGCACTGGCTCTTGGCGTACACCAGTTGCTAGGTCTAAGCGCCGACCCCGACGGTAGCATTCAGCTAGGTCCTAATGTGGTTAGATTCGTCGCACTGCTAACCACGATGGGGTTTTTTGTTTGGTTCTGGCTTAAGAACGGCCAGACCCTGGGTATGCAGGCCTGGCGAATCAAGCTAGTCCCTTTTGAAGGATGTGAGCTGACCGTACCGCGCCTCGCGCTGCGCTGCATTGGCGCGACAGTTTCCGCTGTTTGTTTAGGCCTTGGCTACTTATGGTGTCTGGTAGATCGCAACCATCGCTATTGGCACGACTATCTCTCAAAAACCGAATTACAGTTGTTACCTAAAAAGGAAAAATCGAAGCACCCCAAGAAACAGACTCAACAGAACGCAATTCCGAAGTCGAAGTCGAAGTCGAAGTCGAAGTCGAAGTCGAAGTCAGCGAGCATAACTGATCGCCCGGATAGAAAGGTCGATACGGGTTCAGTTTAAAGGCTGATGCGCCTACACTAGAAAGATCAAAAGCAAGGAAAACACTATGTCAGCAATCAAGTTCAGCGCTAAAAAAGTCGATGATCTAGCGAAGGTATCAACACAGTGTATCGTGGTACCGGTAGCGACAGGAAAGGCCTTGGGAAGAGGGGCTAAACAACTGGATAGAGCAAGTGCTGGCGCGATCTCTTCGACTTTGAAACTGGGCGATTTCACCGGCAAAAGCGGCCAAAGCTGTATGTTGCCTGGAACGGGCTCTGCGAAACGCATTCTGCTACTAGGTAGCGGAGACCCCGCAAAGTTTGATCGCGTCGCCGCCAGGCAGCTCGTTCAAACCATGTCTACCGCGCTGGGGGCAAGCAGTGCTACCGATGCGGTCATAGATGCGAGCGGTCTTAAGGTAAACGACGCGACGACACACTGGCTTATTAATCACCTGGCTAAGCAGCTCACGTACGCGGCCTACCGCTATACAGAGACGGTTTCCAAACCAAAACCGCCAATGGCGTTAAAGCGCATGGTGGTCATAACAGATACACGCTCACTGAAAACGGCAAGGAAAGCGGTCAACCAGGGCGCCGCGATTGGCAGAGGCATCAACGAAGCGCGCCGTTTGGCAGACCTACCGGGCAACATCTGCACGCCTAGCTACCTGGCTCAACAAGCGCGCAAACTGGCGCGCTCGCGTGACGCAATCAAGGCGACCGTCGTCGAGGAAAAGGCGATGCGCGAGATGGGCATGGGCTCATTCTTGTCTGTCACCGCCGGTACTCGCCAACCTGCCAAACTCATCGTTCTCAACTACAAAGGCGCAAAAGCTGCCGACAAACCCTATGTGCTCGTCGGCAAAGGCATCACTTTTGATAGCGGCGGCATATCACTCAAGCCCGGCGCAAAAATGGATGAGATGAAATACGACATGGGTGGAGCAGCCAGCGTGTTCGGTACGCTCAGTGCCGTTGCGGAGATGCAGTTGCCACTAAATGTGGTTGGTATCGTCGCTGCAGCGGAGAATATGCCTGCAGGGGACGCCACCAAGCCTGGCGATGTTGTGACGAGTATGTCGGGCAAAACGATAGAGATTCTCAATACTGATGCCGAAGGCCGCTTGGTACTGTGTGATGCCCTTACCTACGCAGCACGATTCAAGCCAGAGACCGTGATCGATATCGCCACGCTCACCGGTGCCTGCGTCGTTGCGCTGGGTGCACACGCCACCGGACTCTATTCCAATCAGGAAAAACTGGCCAAAGAGCTATTGGACGCGGGCATCGAAAGTCACGATAGGGCGTGGCAAATGCCGCTCTGGGATGACTACCAAAGACAGTTAAATTCTAATTTTGCCGACATGGCCAACATCGGCGGTCCCGGCGGTGGCAGCGTCACTGCCGCCTGCTTCCTTGCGCGCTTCGCAGAGGACTATCACTGGGCGCATATGGATATTGCCGGCGTTGCCTGGACAGGTGCGCCAAAAGGCGCGACGGGTCGCCCGGTCGGCTTGCTAACACAATACCTGCTCGACCGCCTTAGCTGATGTTGATCAGCGCATACACGGACGGGCCCAAAGCAACATGACCCGAGTCGGGTTTTATGTGATTCAAAGCACAGAGGCCGAGAGACGACTCAGTGTCGCAGTTCGGCTGGCAGATAAGGCGTTCCAGCGCGGACACAAGATTTATATCAATGCTGTCGATGAGCAGCAGGCCCGGGCATTGGATACGCTGCTATGGACCTATAGACCAAGTAGTTTCTTACCCCACTCCCTGCCAGATGCTGAACACCCGGAACAGATCGCCATTGGCTGGGGTCAGGAACCCAGCAATCACAACGATCTACTAATTAACTTGCAGCTGTCAGTTCCGCCATTTTTCAGCCGATTTCAGCGCGTCGCGGAAGTGGTCACGCAGGATAGCAAAAGTCTAGAGGCGCAGCGGCGCTCATGGCGCTTTTACAAAGAGCGCGGCTACCAACTCGAAAAGCACGATATTTAGCGTATAATCCCGCCCCTTTCCTGGCCAGCCTTGCGACGGATCATCTGAAAGATGGAATCAACCTTCCACCCCGCTGATATAGAAACTCGTTGGTATGAAGAGTGGGAAGCGCGTGGCTACTTTTCACCGCAGGGCGGTACTGACGCCTATTGCATCATGATACCGCCACCCAATGTGACAGGCAGTCTGCACATGGGGCACGGGTTTCAGGAAGCCATCATGGATGCACTGATCCGATATCACCGTATGCGCGGCTTCAACACACTCTGGCAGGTCGGCACCGACCATGCTGGCATCGCAACGCAAATGGTAGTTGAGCGCCAATTGGAGGCGGCAGGGAGTTCACGCGCAGAGCTGGGCCGCGATCAGTTTGTTGAGAAGGTCTGGGAGTGGAAAGAGCAATCCGGTGGCACCATCACGCGCCAGCTGCGTCGGCTAGGTTCGTCGTTGGACTGGTCGCGCGAGCGCTTCACGATGGACCCGGGTCTCAGCCGTGCCGTTCAGGAAGTATTTGTTCGTCTTTACGAGGAGGGACTCATTTACCGCGGCAAGCGCCTTGTGAATTGGGACCCGGCGCTGCACACCGCGATTTCCGATCTAGAGGTCGTCTCTGAGGAGGAGCAGGGACAGCTGTGGCATTTCAATTACCCAATGGCAGGTGCGCAGGGGCACGTCACCGTCGCGACCACCCGGCCAGAGACTATGTTGGGCGATACCGCGGTTGCGGTTCATCCAGACGATGAGCGCTATGCCCACTTAATTGGGCGCAGCGTGGAACTGCCGCTCACGGGGCGACAGATTCCCATTATCGCCGATGAATATGTGGACCGTGAGTTTGGGACCGGTATCGTGAAAATCACACCGGCACACGATTTCAATGACTATGCTATGAGCCAGCGCCACGGCCTTGAAATGATAAACATCTTCGACGATAACGCTGCCATCAGCGATCAAGGGCCAGCGGCTTATCGCGGCATGGATCGCTTCGACGCGCGCAAACAAATCGTGGAGGATATGCAGCAGCTGGGCTTGCTGGCACAGGTTGAAGACCATACTTTGCGAGTGCCGCGCGGCGATAGATCCGGTGTGGTGATAGAGCCTTACCTCACGGATCAGTGGTACGTTGACGCACGAGAACTTGCCAAACCTGCCATCGCCGCAGTTGAGAAAGGTGACATTCAATTCGTCCCTAAACAGTGGGAAAACACCTATTTCGCCTGGATGAGAGATATCCAGGATTGGTGCATCAGTCGCCAACTCTGGTGGGGGCACCGCATACCGGCCTGGTACGACGAGTCCGGCGCGGTCTACGTGGGACACAGTGAAGCCCAGGTGCGACAGCTAAACGGGCTGGCTGATGATGTTCATCTCAAGCAGGATGAGGACGTACTGGACACCTGGTTCTCATCGGCTCTTTGGACGTTTTCTACTTTAGGCTGGCCGGAAGATACGCCCGAGCTGCGCACCTTTCATCCCAGCACCGTGCTGGTTACCGGTTTCGATATTATTTTCTTCTGGGTCGCGCGCATGATCATGATGACCCTGCACTTTCGCAAAGAGGTGCCTTTTCATACCGTCTACGTTCACGGGCTGGTAAGAGATGGCGAAGGTCAAAAAATGTCTAAGTCAAAAGGGAACGTGATTGACCCGATTGACCTAATCGACGGCATTGATCTTGAGAGCCTAATTGACAAGCGAACTGCCGGTATGATGCAGCCCAAACTAGCAGCAAAAATCGAAAAAGCCACCCGCAAACAGTTTCCCGACGGTCTTCAGGCCTACGGGACTGATGCGCTACGTTTCACCTATTATTCACTGGCTTCCACTGGTCGTGACATCAAGTTTGATATCGGTCGCATAGAGGGCTATCGCAACTTTTGCAATAAAATCTGGAACGCCGCGCGCTACGTGTTGTTGAATTGCGAAGGAGAGGATTGCGGTATCGGCAGTGGCGAGGCTATCGAATTGAGTCTTGCTGATCGTTGGATCAAAGGCCAGCTGCAGCAGTCTGCAATCGATATCGCTGATGCCTTGGGCAATTATCGTTTCGACAAAGGCTCGCAAGCTGTATACGAGTTCATATGGAACGAGTATTGCGACTGGTATCTAGAATTATCGAAACCGGTATTGAAGGATGAGAACGCCAGCGCGGCCGCCAAGCGCGGTACCCGACAAACCCTGGTGCTGGTGCTCGAGGAGTTACTGCGTCTTTTACATCCCTTTATGCCGTTCATAACCGAAGAAATCTGGCAAACCATCGCGCCGCTCGCGGGTAAAACAGGGAGTACGATAATGCTTCAGCCCTACCCGAAGGGTCATGATAAAGGCGTGGACAGCGCTGTAAACGCGGATATAGAATGGCTAAAAGGTGTGATCGTCGGAATTCGAACAATTCGCGGTGAGATGAATATTCCACCGGGCAAAGCACTCACGGTGCTATTGCGAAACGGTAATGAGAGAGACCGACAACGGCTAAAAGAAAATGCACCCTTTTTGGTAAAACTGGCTAAACTGAGTGATATAAGGTGGCTAGCGTCAGGAGAAGACAGCCCCTTTGCAGCAACCGCACTGGTAGGGGATATGGAAATACTTGTTCCCATGGCAGGGCTGATTGATCCGCAAGCAGAGTTGAATCGCCTCGCAAAAAAATGCCAGAAGCTGGAAAAGGACATCACAATCATCGAAGGAAAACTTAATAACACATCCTTCGTCGAAAAAGCCCCGGCAGTATTGGTGGCAAAAGAGCGAGAAAAACTAGAAGAAGCTCAAGCGGCGCTAGCGACACTGCAGGCACAGGAACAGAGTATAAAAATGATGTAGGAACCTCGGTAACACGGATTTCGAGTCTTCATCGTCCCTTTTGGACGGTAAAGCGCAATAAAAGCAATATGAGAGTCCGAGGAAAGTGGTATGACAGATCGCGTAAGCGGCACAGTAAAGTGGTTTAACAACGCCAAAGGATTTGGCTTCATTACTCGCCAGGAAAGTGACGATGATGTATTCGTCCACTTTCGATCAATCCAAGGTGAAGGCTATCGCACCCTCAATGAGGGACAAGCGGTCGAATTCAAGTTGGTTGAAGGCCCCAAAGGCCTACAGGCCGAGGATGTCATGAAGCTCTAGCAGGCCCTAAAACTTGCTCTGACACCGCCAGAGCAAAACCGAGGCCGTCAAGCGCACACCACAGGAGTGCGCGTAGTCGCAGCTATTTCAATCTTCCCGGCACCGTCGGGACTCGAATGGTGCTACACTTTTCCCGCTTGAAAGTACCGGCGGGGCTACACGCTGGCGCGCGTTCGGAAGAGGAATTCGATGTACCTGCTTATTAACCTATTAGTCGGCGTTATCGTCGCAGGTTTAGCGACAGTGTTGACCCAATGGCTAGAGTTCAATTCGCAGGACAGCATGCCGCTATTTTTCGCGTACGCCGGAGCTACCCTATGCACTGCGCTGCTGATCTATTTGATGCAAGGCTCATGGTTGAGCAGTGGCAATCAAAGGAGCAATGCATCGAGCAGTAGCGAGCAGCCCAATGCGAAAGCATCTCGACCACCAAAGAGCGCGGAGCACGAGCAGCGTGAAGTGGGTAGTGTGAAGTGGTTCAACGTTTCCAAGGGCTACGGCTTTATTACCAAGGACGATGGAGAAGAAATTTTTGTGCACTTTCGCTCTATCAAAGGTGGCGGTCGCCGCGGGCTGAAAGATGGCCAAAGGGTCTCCTTTGTCGTAGTACAAAGTGAGAAGGGGCCACAGGCCGAAGACGTAGAACGGGCCAGCTAGCAGCGCTTTTTGTTAAGGAATTCAGATTGACTAAACGCAAAGACAAAACCCAGAGACGGTTTCGTGGCACAATCATGCCTACGAGCTCCCACCCAGATATTCGAAAGGTTAAACGTAAAGGTAACTACCCTTCGATACACGGTAACAAACTGTGGAAATCGAGCTGCCTGGTGATTGACTATCTGAAAAAAAATCCACCGGATCACGCCGATACCGTAATCGATGTGGGTTGCGGATGGGGAGCTTCAGGAATCTGGTGTGCAAAGCACTTGGGTTCCAAGGTGACGTCAATGGATGCGGATCCGGACGTGTTCCCGTTTCTCAATGTCGCAGCTGCGCTCAACAAGGTCGAGACCAAGCCCCTGGTGACGCGCTTCGAGAAATTAAAAAAACGCCAGCTCGCGCACTACGACTTGCTTATCGCAGCAGATATCTGTTTCTGGGATGAACTGGTTGACCCGGTCTTTCGCATGGTCGATCGTGCCGTCAAGGCGGGTGTTAAACAAATTGTTATCGCTGATCCTGAGCGCCCTACATTTCACGAGATGGCGGCGAAATCGGTTAAAAAACACGGTGCGGAGCTCGTCGAATGGGAGACGCGCTCTCCTATCAAAGCGCGCGGTGCGTTGCTTGTTATTCATAACGCTTGAGCGGCGCATTCTAGTCCAATACCTCATATCGCCTCGCTAGCTGTGCAGTGCTTCGTGCTTCACCATCGACGATCCTCGGTCTGAAACGCGTATTGCGCAAGTAGCGCCTCACTTTACTGGCTTCTCTCTCCTCCTCTGCCGTCGCCGGTGTCGTCTCTATATTTTCAGCTCGTCCCTTGGCTAGCACATCAAAATTCGCAACAACAACAACCGGCTGTTCTCCCGGCACTCGGGGTATCGGTTGCCAGAACGCGCCATTCGCGGGCAGCTCCTGTGGCTCGCCAAGCCACTCTTGCAGTAAGGCGTCACTGTCCGCCTCGCGCAGCAGTCGCTCCGCTTCCACATAGGCGGCTAGCGCTTCCTCAGTCTGATCATTCCACTGATTCCAGTCTCCCAGTTCCAGGTATGCGCTGGCCACAGACTGAGTGTCCTCAGCGGGCGTGGAGGCGATCAACTGTTGCAATAGTTCGCGCCCGCGCCTGAGGGAACGACGCTGTATCACCTCCATACGATGCTGGTTGACGTCCTCGGGCTCTCCCCATGCCGCGTTCATGCGAATCGTTGGCCCGGTCTGCTGGAGCTCCTCCTTGGTTTCAAACAGCCGCTGTATAAGATAGAAATTTCGCAGCTGACTTAGCACCAACTCGCGATAGAGGTCTGGCTCTACATCCGCGTCTGCCTCTACCGCTTCCAAAATGTCTCTGTTGAGCGTGTACAACGCCAGCACGCGCCTGGTCTTGGAATCGCTTAATCTCAGTCTGATGGCTTCGCGCTGCCAGCGTATATACTCAAGCGCTGCGCCCAGTCGCACACGATTAAATGGTGGCTCGCCACTTCCGTACAGACGAAAGAAGTAGTCATAGCGCGCATCCAGAGTGTCCATATCCCCCGATACACGGTAGAGGTCAAACAACTCCTGCAGAATGGGGACTTGTCGCTCGCTATATAGCCCATCGTTCACCCTCACCACATGCAGGGCTCGCTGATAGGCCTTGCGCGCAGAGGCCAGATCACCTTTCTGCCGATGGTGTCGCCCTAGATCGTTGAGCGGCTCGGCTAGGGCATCGGAATACGGGCCGCCCTCCCCCTCCAGATCATACAAATAGCTCAAGAAAACCTTTTCGTCTCCGGCTGGCACCCGGGCCTGTACAGTCGGCTCGTCAGCAACACCAACCTTCGCGTCAGACCACTGCTCGCCCGCCAGCACAAAGTGTTCGCCATAGGGCTCGGGCTTGGTGGCATGTACAGAGAGCGATAATGGCAAGAGAAACAACACAAGCGCAGCCCACCGACCACGTTGCGGTGGGGAGAGGGTGAATCCAGCTAACTCAAAACCCATGTTATTCCATCGGCAAACTAAGAACGCCAAAATGCACAAGCAGCATCGCCTACTGCACTCGCGATGTCGAAACATGCCATGCAGTGGTTCTTCCCGCAAGTGCGTTGGCCGATACACTATTACAGGTTTGGCATCGTTTCGGTACTAATCTGGTGCTCTACTGGCACCGGGATGATCCCAAGCCCGTCAACCGGTAAAATAGTGACGGCGGCATATGGAAATAGAAAACACTATGAAGCAGCTGGGAATACTCGATTCCGCGTTTATCAATCTCGAACAGACAAACACCCCGCAACACATCGGGGGCCTGGGCATTTACGATCCATCGACCGCGCCAGGCGGGTTTGTCCGCTTTAAGGATGTGATTGCCAACTTCGAGCGCAGACTCAGTCGCTTGCCCCTGTTTCGCACGCGTCTCGTCGAAGTTCCTGGAGGCATCGATCGACCGTACTGGATAAAAGATGCGCATTTCGACGTAGAATTTCACCTGCGCCACATCGCTTTACCCGAACCTGGAGATTGGCGTCAACTCTGCATTCTAGTTGCACGACTTCACTCACGCCCTCTGGATATGGCTAGACCACTGTGGGAGGCCTACATCATTGAAGGCTTGGACAAGATCCCCAATCTGCCGCCCGGATGCTTCGCGGTGTATACGAAAATGCATCATTCCCTGGTGGACGGGGCAGGCGGATCGACATTTATCGCCGCACTGCACGACCTGGAGCCAGTACCGAGTCAGACTGAACCTGCTGAGGAAGGACCGCATCTGGTTGACAGCACCCCGAGCGTAACAGAGTTACTTTCAAGAGCGTCTCTCAACACGGTAAAGAACGCCATGCAGCTGGCGACCGGGAGTGCCAAGAGTGGCGTGGCGATCGGTAAGTATGCGCTCGATATTGGCCGCAATAAAATTCCAGCACCAGACCTTTCTGCGCCGAAGACACGCTTCAACAAAGCGGTAGGGCCACACCGCGTGTTTGATGCAGCCGAGTTTCCACTGGCGGGCTTCAAAGCGATTCGCAGGGCCGCAGGGGTGACATTGAACGATGTTGCCCTGGGAGTGATTGGCGGCGCATTGCAGGGATATCTGCAGGAAAAAGGCGAGGCACCTGGCGACGGCTCCCTCGCCGCGGCCATGCCGCTGAACATGCGTACGCGCCGCGAAATGAGCGACGACAACAATCAGGTGGGTTCCGTTTTCGCAACGCTGGCAACCGACATTGATGATCCGCTGGCACGATTAGAAGCGATCAAGCAGTCGACCGAACAAGCTAAAAGCAGCGGTGAGAACAGCCCAATGGTGGATACGCTAAAACTGGCTGGCGTGTTTTCTCCTTTTGTTACAAAGGCTGTTGCGAGCTTTTGGGCGCGCAACGAGCTCTCGCGCTTCATCCCTATGAATGTGACAACCTGTATTTCCAATGTCCCTGGACCCAGTTTCCCGCTTTACTGCGCGGGTTCAAAAATGGTGGACTATTACGGCTTGGGGGTACTTACGCCGGGGATGGGACTGTTTCACCTCGTATTTAGCTATAGCGGCACCATCAGCCTATCGATTCTCGCGGACAGGGATATCCTGCCCGATCCGGAGCGCTACCATGACTTGCTAGTGGAATCCTATCGCCATATTTATCGCAGCGTGGTGGGTCAAGAGCCGGATATGAACAACCCTGCTGCGTCAGATCAGACCCTTTCTCCAAAACGTGGTGGCAATCCGGAAGCTGCAGCGTCGCCTGCGCGCAAGTCGGCCGACAAGACCAGAGGGAATCGTTATTCTAAGGGCCAGACTCGCCGCCCTGCGAAGCGCTCCGCCAAGAAAGCGACATCTTCTCGCAAGCCAAAACGCAAAGCAGGGGCGAAATCGCCAAAGTGAGCTCGCCGCCAACGGGTGTTCAGCCATAGCAAGCAATTGATTGTGGACAAAAAGAACCCGCTTGCCGCGGGTTCGAATATAAAGATGTGGACCTGGATGGAAGGGTGCCTTGGAGGTGGCCATACCTCACTGCTCGACCTCTACTCGCACCTTGGCCATGAATCAACGCTACGCAAGCAGCTGATATATATCTAATGTATTTGTATTATACTATATATGAATTCAAGTAATATCGTACGCCATGAACGCCATCGATCTCGCCAAAAACGATCTTAATCTATTGATTTCACTACAGGTTTTAATCCAGGAGCAGAGTGTTTCCAAGGCCGCTGAACGGTTGCATATCACTCAACCCGCAATGAGTAAAACCCTTTCCCGGCTTCGTCAGCTCTTTAACGACCCGTTATTTACCCGCAGTAGCCACGGCATGAGGCCCACACCTCGAACCCAGGAACTGGCACTGGAACTTAACGGCGTGCTGGCACGTATTCAGGAGCTGGTGTCCGGTCGTGAGTTTGACCCCACCACCTTCCGCGGGGAAATGAATTTCGCGCTGTCGGAATATATAGGTCTGTCGTTACTGCCCGCGCTTATTACCCGGCTTTCAACACGCGCACCCGGACTCAGCGTCAGGGTGATTAGCCGGGCGGAGAAGCAATTGGAGCAGCTGGCTTCGGGGCAGTTAGACTTTGTTATTCATGCGCAACAACGTCAGTACTCGCCGGAGTATCGCATTGAGAACCTCGGCGCGGGCGCAACCGCTCTGTTGGCGCGCACTGACCACCCCTTGTCGCGGGGTGATATCGCGCCGGAACAGCTCTCGGAATACCCCTACATCCGACTTTACGTGCCGGACCTGGAGCAGGTGGAGATACAGGGCAAATCCGACATCATGGTCCAATTAGCTGAGAGCGGGCGCGGTTCCCTCGAAATCTCACACCTTCTGACCGCGCTGGAGGTACTGCGCTGCACCGATCACATCATGCCAGCCCCCGCTTATATCCTACAAAATGAGGAGGCCGCGAGAGGCATCAGCGCGCTGCCTATTTTGGCCACCAGCCCACACAGCACGCAATACGCGCTTGTCGCACATCAGCGCACCGCACATTCTGCTCCTCACAACTGGTTGTGGGAGCAGATCAACGGTACCATCCGCGACTTGCGAACACCGCAGTCCCGCAAAATACGCAAACGGGTCGCAGCTGGGCGCGCCAACCCACTTTAAGGTTTCCGTCGTACCATGAGGCCCAACACCTGCAGATGACAGCGTCACTATGAGTAAACGCAAGCGGCGAGAAGTCCCACGCTTCCTCACGCCTATTATCGAAACACACTGTCATCTCGACTACCTGGATAGCGATGCATTGTCCGAGACCCTTGAAAAAGCAGAAGCTGCAGGGGTAGAACGCATCATCACAATCGCTGTCTCACCGTCAAATCTAGAGCTGGTGCTGAAGCTTACTCGCACCCATTCGCAAGTCTGGGGTACCCAGGGCGTGCATCCACATGAAGCGGAAACTTACTCACCCGCCGTGGAACACAAAGTACGCGAGCAGGCGCAAGATTCACGCATTCTCGCTATTGGCGAGATTGGTTTGGATTACTACTACGATCACGCAGACCGACAGATCCAGCAGTCGGTGTTCGAGCGCCAGCTGCAGGTTGCCGCCGATTTGGACATGCCTGTGGTGATCCATACGCGCGAGGCCGATGACGATACCCGGGATATCCTGCGCAATTTCGCTCCACTGTTGAAACGCAAGGGTGTGATTCACAGCTTTACTTCCGGACTCGCTCTGGCAGAGTACTGCCTCGCGGAAGGCTTCACTCTTGGATTTAACGGCATTGTGACTTTCAATAAGGCTGAAAACGTGCGTGAAGTGGTTCGCGCGACACCCGTCGAACGCATTTTATTGGAAACGGATTCCCCCTATCTCACGCCCGTGCCTTACCGTGGAAAACCCAATGCCCCTTTTTATCTGCCACTAGTGGCGGAGAAAATTGCCGAACTCAAAGACATGGATATAGAGCCATTACTTGAGCAGGTTCACCACAACAGCGTGCTACAGTTTTTCGGAAGCAAATAATGGAATACATCATTGGACAGCGCTGGGTGAGCCACGCAGATGCGCAACTGGGTCTGGGTGTTGTGGTCGACCTGGAGGGCCGGCGTGTGACACTGGCATTCCCCGCAGTCGGTGAAGAGCGCACCTACGCAACCGAAAATGCTCCCCTGAGCCGTCTGCGCTTTAAAATCGGCGACAGAATCTCCACCGTGGACAATGTTGAACTGCTGGTCACCGACGTAGCAGAGCAGCAGGGACTGCTGGTGTACACGGGTACCGACCATCACGATGAAACCACAACCATATCCGAGTTGGAGCTGGATGCCTTCGTTCAACTGACAACGCCGCAACAGCGTTTGCTCAACGGCCATTTCGACAAAAATAGCGACTTTAGCCTGCGCATAGCCACGTTCACCCATGCAGACGAGCTACAACGCTCCCCCGCGCGAGGGCTGATGGGATCTCGCACCAATTTGTTGGCCCATCAGGTTTACATAGCCAACGAGGTTGGAAGACGCTACGCACCACGCGTGCTGCTCGCGGATGAGGTAGGCCTGGGTAAAACCATCGAAGCGGGCATGATTATTCATCAACAGCTGTTAACCGGCCGGGCTTCGCGCGTACTCGTTCTCGTTCCCCCCAGTCTCTTGCACCAGTGGCTTGTGGAGATGTTGCGCCGATTCAATCTGCATTTCTCGCTATTTGACGAAGACAGACTCGCAGAACTGGAAGAGGGCAATCCCTTTGAAACCGAGCAGCTCGTGCTCTGCAGTCTCGCGCTATTTACGGCGCGTCCCGAGCTGCAGGAGCAGGTGGTTGCCGCGGGCTGGGATTTGGTTGCTGTCGATGAGGCTCACCATCTGCACTGGACGCCGACCGCTGCAGGCGACGACTATGTGTTTGTCGAAACCCTAGCAAAAGCAAGCTTGGGTCTGCTACTCATTACCGCGACACCCGAACAGATTGGCCAGGACAGCCACTTCGCCAGGCTGCGCTTGCTGGATCCAGCCAGGTTTCACGATCTCGAGCGCTTTCGGGACGAGGAGTCCCGCTACAGGGCCCTCAGCGACATGGTCGAGCGCATTGAAGCGGGCGAAGCGGTTACTGATCTGCCAGACGATTTATCGCCACAAACACCGGCAGCTACTCTCATAAAGCAGCTGCTGGATCGCCACGGTACGGGTCGAATACTGTTTCGCAACACCCGCGCCGCAGTCGCAGGATTTCCCAGCCGGCATCTGCACCGATATCCACTTTCCTCTCCGCCGGAATACGACCTGACTAATGCCAACGTCCACAGCAAGCTGCATCCAGAGCGTTCCCTGTCCGACGACAGCTGGCTATCATTCGACCCGAGAGTCAACTGGCTGGAGTCCAAGCTCAAGGAGCTGCGGCCAGCCAAGGTGCTGGTTATTTGCTCTCGCGCAGAGACGGCGCTGGCTCTGGAGCACTATTTACACATGCGGGCCGGGATTCGCTCGGCGGCATTCTATGAAGGGCTCTCCATCATCGAGCGAGATCGGGCAGCCGCCTATTTTGCCGATGAGACCAATGGCGCACAGACGCTGGTCTGCTCTGAGATTGGTAGTGAGGGACGCAACTTTCAGTTTGCCCATCACCTCATTTTGTTTGATCTACCGCTGAACCCCGACCTGTTAGAGCAGCGTATCGGTCGACTGGACCGAATAGGTCAGCAGTCCGACGTGGAAATTCATGTCCCTTACCTGCAGGCGACCGCTCAGGAAACCCTGGTGGACTGGTACGAGAATGGTATGGGTCTCTTCACGGAAAGCTGCTCTGCAGGCTATATGATCTTTGAGCGGTTTCGCGAGCCCTTGGAAGCACAGCTGTTGAGCCGAACGGACGCAATTTCCGATCTGATAGAGGACACCGCCTTATTCACAGCGCAAACTCGGCGTGAATTGCGAGAAGGTAGAGATCGGCTGTTGGAGCGGAATTCCTGTGACCCTGAGGTCGCGGCAGCACTGATCGATGAGATTCGCGTGCATGAGTCCGGTGACGCGCTAGAACACTACCTTGAGAGCCTGTGCGAAGCATTCGGGGTCGATCAAGATTTCCATTCGGAAAAGACAATTATTCTAAGACCAACGGAACATATGCTGACTGGGCATTTTCCTTACCTGCGCGAAGAGGGAACCACAGTCACCTTCGACCGGGAAAAGGCGCTGGCAAGAGAAGACATGGAGTTTGCCAGCTGGGAGCACCCGATGGTCCTCGAAGCCATGGACATGGTGCATTCAACGGAACTTGGAAATGCTGCAATAGGCACCATTAAACTCAAGGGCGTTGCGCCCGGCACTATGCTGCTCGAAGCGCTGTTTACGATTAACTGCGTTGCGCCGCGCGCTCTGCAGGTGGAACGGTTTCTCTCCCTGTCACCGATGCGCTTTCTAGTCGATGCCCGCGGCAAGGATCTGTCCGAGCTGGTACCCCACGATCGACTAAATGAACTGATACAGCCCATTAAGAAACCCACCGCGTTGGCTATTATCAAGCAAGTCCATGACGAGGTAGAGTCCAAGATGGTGCAGGCGAAGGTGCAGGCGGAGAAGCGACTGCAAACCCTACTACACGGTGCTGAACAGCAAATGCGAGCAGAGTTGGGCGCCGAGCTTGCACGCTTGGAGGCGCTGCGTGCGATTAACCCGTCTATCCGTGAGGAAGAGATCTCGCATTTACGCCATCGTGTTTCCGAGTGCGCGGTTCATATCTCACACGCCAACCTGCAATTGCAGGCCCTAAGGCTGGTCATTACCACTTAGCGAGTCGACTGCATGAAGCCGGCGACAGTCGAGTCACACTTCCGCCAGCAATCGCTCCAGAGTCAACAGCATACGCTGCAGGTCATTGGGTTCGGACAGGCGGTGGTCGCCGTGCTTGACCAACAGCAGTTCCACATTTTCGCTGCGTACACCCGCAGCAATCTGCATTGAAACTTCCCAGGGAACGCTCTCATCGCACTGCCCGTGAATCAGTCGCAGAGGAGCATCGATGGCCATTGCCGTATCGAGCAGCAGATGCTCCGCCGCCTCTGCCAACAGGTGCCCGGTGATTCGGTAGGGCGTACCATCATCGTACTGAGTGGGTAAATCAACATAGCCACTCTCTGCAAGTTCAAGTTGCTGTTCGGCGCTGAGGCGACGCCGTAAGCGCTCAGTGAAATCGGGGGCCGCTGCGATTCCCAGCAGGCCAGCGATGCGCTCAGGTCGCAGCATAGCCAGCAGTAGCATGATCCATCCACCCATAGAGGATCCGACTACCACCTGTCTGCCCTGGGTCGCTCGATCTAAAACCTCGACGGTATCCGTCAGCCAGCGGCCGATGCTGCCCTGCTCGAACACCCCGCTGGACTCACCATGGCCGTAGTAATCAAAGCGCGTGAACTGCCTGCCTCGCGCGACGGCCCACTGACGCAGCTCAAGCGCTTTCAATCCCTGCATGTTAGAGTGAAAGCCCGGGCAGAACAGCACGCCGGGTTCAGCACCCGGTAGGTGCTCATAGGCCAGTTTGCTGCCATCAGCACAGGTCAGAGATTCGGCTGTTGCAGGCACGTCACTCCTCACTTAGTTTGCGATAAAGTCCGAAACACGCTCTAAGAAAACTTTGCTGGCTGGCTCTCGATCTATCAGACTGTGATTGTCGCTTTCCAGAGTTTGAAATCGCGCACCGGGGATATTGGCGGCCAGTTCGCGAGCGGAGTCAATATCCACGATCTGATCACCTCTCGAATGCATAACCAAGGTTGGCACTGCGATCTCTGGCAGTCGAGCTCTTACATCAATGGTGCTGAACGCATCCATGAAACGAGCCACATTTCTCGCAGAGGTGGTCTTGCGCTGAAAATCACTAAACCAATCCACCTCTTCAACAGTACAGTCTGGGATGAAATTTGTCGAAATCAGATTGCGAAAGCTTGGGTTGTCGGAACCCCACTGAGTCGAGAGCAGCATTTTCACTGCGTCTCGCTCTTCGCGAACCGACTCGGACCCAGTAATTTTCCAGCCCGCCGCGAAACCACCGTGCACAACCAAATGACTAACGCGATCAGGGTGACGCGCCGCGTATTCGATCGCTACCGCCGCACCCTGTGACAGACCCATCAGCGGAAACTTCAAAAAACCGGCTGAATCAATCACGGTTTCAAGATCCTCTACCATCAAATCAAATGATATCTCTTTCGTCTCCCAATCCGACAGGCCGTTACCACGCCCATCGTATCTGAGCAACGTATGTCGAGCGCTCAGACCGATGATTTGTTGTCGGTCAAGTGGTGAAGTCCAGTCGAACTCGAGATGAGTAAGCCAGTTGGCAACTTTAACTAGCGGCGGTCCCTCCCCAGACAGCCCGTAGGCGAGCATAGTCTCGTCAGCGGTTCGACAGAATCGAATGTCTTGCCTTGCTTCTACGTGGATGTGGCTGATCGGGACATCCTTGCTCGCCGCGCCACGAGTGATGCGCAACAGGCGATCACGCTCTGCCACTAGCCAGGCTTGATAAGCATGGCAATCGGGCAGATCAAGATCCGCAAGCGGCTCATCATCCACCTCATCACTGGCCGTGAAAAACGCATCCTCGTGAACAAGCACGCGTTCACGATCCGCGCTAAGGCGCTCTAATTCCTTGTCATTGATCAGCGGACGCAGCTTGGTTAGGGACCAACGGAGTGCGGCTCGCGGGTCATCCGTTCGCTCCCAGAACAGATCGCAGAGACGTTCGCGACGGTGCGGACGCGGGTTGAGCGCGAGATAAGCCAGCAGAGCCCGTGTTTTTTTGGACGCTGGAAGCTCCAAATCCTCCCCGTCGCGCTGCAGAGCGAAATCACCAAATAATGATAAGGCCAAAGCCATGATCAATCCGCCTTTGTTACGCCCAAAATGCTATTTCAACGCTCATCACGAGAAATTTCAACGCCCATTACAACGCTCACTACAACGGACTGCCGTCATAGTACCTGCACACCAAAAACCAAAGGAGTCAAAAATGTTAGATCCAATCAATCTAATGATCGGCGGACTATTCGCCATCTTCATCATCCTCGATACCTGCCTGCCGGCGCGAAAATTCCCACAAGCCAGGCTATGGAAAATTAGGGGTGTACTATCGGCCATTCTCTATATTGCGCTGGCGACATATTCGCCCTATTTGTGGACGAGCTGGATGACTGGCCCGGTTCTATTTGATGTCAGTTCTTGGCCACTGTGGGTACAAACACTAGTCGGCTACGCCGCGATACAGTTCATGGTGTATTGGTGGCATCGCGCGATGCACAAATCCGATACTTTATGGCGGATATTTCACCAGATGCATCACTCGGTTGAGCGGATGGATGCTTGGGGAAGTCTCTATCACCATCCGCTGGATGTGATCGGTTTTACGTTTGTTGCCTCTTTTGCACTGACCATGCTGGTTGGTATCAGCGCTGACGCAGCTGCGATCGTGGGTGTCTTCGGCGCGGGGGTTGTTTTCTTCACTCACAGCAACTTGAAAACACCGCGCTGGATTGGCTGGTTCATTGAACGCCCCGAGGGTCACGGTGTTCACCATCAGCGAGGACGTCATGCCGATAACTACGGTGAACTGGTAATCTGGGATCAGATCTTCGGCACCTGGAAGAATCCAAAAGAATGGAATGGCGAAGCCGGATTTTATGAGGGTGGCTCCAATCGCGTCTGGTCGATGTTAATTGGCCGCAAGATCGTCTAAACGCGAAACGGAGAGTTGAATATGGAAACGTCCTTACTGCCGCCAGAGCCAAAATTTTTTCTTACTGATGGCGGCTTAGAAGCTAATCTCAACCTGGACGAGGGAAGGAAATTGCCTGAGTTTGCCGCCTTTACACTGCTGAACTCCCAGACGGGCGTGACCGCACTTTCCAGTTACTTCCGCCAATATTTGCAAAGAGCAATTGCTCAAGAGGCGGGTTTCATATTTGAAACCCCGACTTGGCGGGCTAACGCTGACTGGGGAGGCCGGCTGAAATACACGCGGTCTGATTTAGCAGAGGTGAACGCAGACGCTGTCGCCCTCATGATCGAACTAAATCAAGAATTTGGCGCGAGCAAAACGCCGGTGCTGGTGTCTGGCTGTGTTGGTCCAAGTAGGAACGGATACGATCCGGGCCAATTGACGACAGCTGCGGTCGCTGAGGCCTACCATCGAGATCAGGTCTCCGTTCTGGCCGCAGCTGGCGCAGATCTCATCACAGGGATTAACATGACCAACACAGCTGAGGTCATTGGTCTGGCCCGCGCAGTCCAGGCTGTTGATCTTCCAGTCGTCGTCTCCTTCACCGTTAATACTAACGGCTGCCTCCCAACTGGCCAAGGCCTAGGAGCGGCGATTGCGGAGACGGATCACGCAGTCGATCGTCCGCCCGCGTGGTATATGATTAGTTGCGCCCATCCCTCGCAACTTTGGGATGTGCTGGATGCGTCCCGTGCCTGGGCCAATCGCATCGGCGGCATTTGTGTTGGTACCTCCTGTAGTAGGTACGCTGAACTCAACAAGACAACGAATCTTAATCGGGGGGAGAGATTTGACTTAGCGCAGCGCTACGAGAAGCTGTGCAATCAGTTTCCAAACATCCGGGTCCTTGGGGGATACTGCGGCACCAACCCGCATTACATCGAAAGTATCACGTCCAGGATCGTTCATCTTGTTTGACGAGACAGCGTCTTGCACCAAACGCCCGCTGTGAACGAAACCTGTTCGCCGCAGACCCGATGAGGTTAACATCGTAGCGCTGTATCGAAGGAGTACATAACGTTACAAACACAACTTCCGAATTCACTGTGGTAGGCCCATGAACAGCCAATATTAACTCTACACAGCTCGAAACCAGTCTGCGTGGGCAACTGGCCGATCCGCCTATTGCGATAAATTGGCATCGACGCGGCAATGGCGCAAACTCAGGTTATTACGGAAATAAGCTGACGAGAACTCACCATGGCTGATGATGAAATTGTAATCACCGTACGGGAATCGGGGTCGATCACTTCTCAAGAGAAAGACCGCATTCTTGCACTGTTCGAAAGCAACTATGAGCAAGCGGATCCGAGTTATATCAGCAAGAGTATTAAAACCTTAAAGTTTGTCGCATTTGCTTCGCTGTCGGATCACCTGGTCGGCTTTGGCTTTGGCGAAACGCGAATCATGCCATTGCCGCGACTGAGCGAGACAGAGACTGTCGCTTTGGCGGGGATAAGCTGTGTCGATCCCAGCGTGCGCCAACGCGGCCTCTTTTCGCAAATGGCGTTTCATTTACTAACCCAAGGTGACCTCATTTCACCCGATCGCCCTTACCTCTTTTGCGGAAGAATGGCACATGCAATTTCCTATCGCACAATTGCGAAGCTGTCTCCAAGCTGTGTCCCTCGCGCTGGTATTCGTCTTACACAATGGCATCAAGAAATGCTATTGGCAGCGGCCGACGCCTTCCAAGTGAGCGCCGATCCAACGACTGGCATCGTCAAGGGCTCAGGGCGGCCTGTTGGTTTCCCAAAACTGTCCTTCCAGCCCACGCCTGAGGAGCAGGTCTTGTTTCAAAATGTAGACCGTGGGAATGGCGATAGCCTACTGACGGTCGCGTGGCTGCCTTCTCCGCCGCCCGGATGGTAGAGGCAGACGGTGAGTTTTCACTGATATTGATGCTTCAGTCAGTCAGATAAAAGCAAACAGCAATCCCGCAGCGCACACTAGGCGGCTGCGATAGCACCGCCGTCGAGGTTGATTATATTGCCCGTGACCCAGGCTGAGGCCCGCGAACTCAAATAGATTGCCGTGCCGGCAGCGTCTTGGGGACTACCGACTCGGTGTATAGGAAAGCTATTGCCAATGTCCTCCTCAAACTCGGCGAGATGCGCCGTCATCTTGCTGGGAAAGTAGCCGGGCGCTATCGCATTTACGTTAATGTGTTTTGGCGCCAGGTCTGCGCCTAGATGTCGGGTCAAATGATGTACTGCGGCCTTGCTAGCTGAGTACGAGTAATTCTCCATATGCGGATGTGTAATGCCGTTAATGGAGCCAATATTAATAACGCGGGCTGGATCTTCGGCGGTGCCCGCATTTTGCATGCTAGGGCACAGTTCCTTGGTCAGAAAAAACAGGGACTTCACGTTCAGATCCATCACTTTATCCCAACCGTTTTCAGGAAACTCTGCCAGTGGCGCTCCCCAGGAAGCTCCCGCATTATTGACCAGTATATGCAGCTTTTCCTCGCGCTCACG
>JBCCNJ010000053.1:0-26584 GCA_039025905.1 Pseudomonadota bacterium
CGTGATTACCCCGAAATGACTCGCAGCGTCATCCTCGACGCGCCAGCTATGCCAGAGATTCGAACAACAGAGGCATCAAATTTCCAGCTATCGTTAAATCGATTGGTTGAGGAATGTGCGGCGGCACCCATATGCAGCGATCTGTACCCTGATCTCGAGACCAAGTTCTACACAGCGGTAGACAATCTGAATATGGATCCGGCCGCTGTCGACATTCAATTCGAGGGCAGCACGGAGACCGTCTTTGTCTCGGGAGACCGATTCGTTCTGGGCCTGCAAAACGCCTTCAATAGCAACTCGCTGCTGCCGCTGATACCCATTGCCATCGACAATGTGGCGGCAGGTGATCTAGCCATCGTCCAGGCAGTCGCGCCTGACCTTTTAACGGCATTCGAATCGATTTCCTGGGGTCATTTTGCCTCCGTCGATTGTGCGGAGAACAACCCCTTCTGGAGCGAGGCCCAGCGCATGCAAAGCAATGCCAATGTGAACCCGCTGATCTCTGCCGCGCTGGACCCGGTGAGCCATGGTGTGGATGTGGGCCAGTGCGAATTCTGGGACGTCCAGGAGCGGCCATCCATTGCGGGCGAGGCCGTACTCAGCGATATCCCGGCACTTATTCTGCATGGAGATTACGACGTCGCGATTCCGCTCAGTTATTCGGAGAAGGCCGCAGAGAACTTATCTAATTCTCAGCTGGTGGTCTTCCCCGGCTTCGGGCACGTCGTACTGGGCCAGGACTTTAACGTAGACGGCACATCCTGCGGTCAGCGGATCCTGGCACAATTTCTCGATGATCCCATGGCAACAGTCGACACAAGCTGCCTAGCGGAGTTTCCGCCGCTGTACGAGTAAGGAATACTCTGCGGAGCAATCTCCCCGCGATGCGATTGGCCTCGTCCGCACGGGCCAATGCGGCAACGCAGTGTGGTCACTCACGCACTGGGCGTCACCAGGTATTTCTCTACCGTTTTCACCACGCGGTAACCCAGCACTACCTCTCGCGTCAGCATGTCTTCGAGCGACACGTGCCGCTTGTGGCTGCTGGCAAAGGTGGAAGTGAGACCATCGGGTACATGCTGGCGCATACTCCACTACCTGGAGACGGCATTCATCCCGCGCGCCGCCCAGCGTTCTGGCTGAAGGTATAGTCACAGCAATCCACTTAATTCATCAGGCACTTCTCCTGCGCGCTCAAGTCAGATAGTGTGCAGCTCTACAATTCACCAAAGGCCAACCCATGCGACTACAACTCTCCACCTGGCAGGAAGTGGAAACCTATCTTGGTCACAGCAAGGCCATTCTGATACCTATCGGTTCCACTGAACAGCACGGCCCGACTGGCCTCATCGGTACAGACGCGCTGTGCCCGGAGATTATTGGTGGACTGGCCGCTGACCAGAGTGGCTTGCTGATGGCACCCACGTTCAATGTCGGCGTGGCCCAGCACCATATGGAATTTCCGGGGTCGATGACGCTTCGGCCATCGACGTTCATTGCCACCATGGTTGACTGGGTGGATTCATTGGCGAAGCACGGCTTCTCGCATTTCTACTGGCTCAATGGGCATGGCGGAAACATCTCGACGATCAACGCAGGCTTCGCGGAGATCTACGCGAGCCGATCGCTGGATACCGGCAACGGCAAGCCCGCTGTGCGGTGCCGACTCCGCAACTGGTGGTCGGGGAAAGAGACCTATGCAAAGTGCGAGTCCTTGTACGGGAAAGCTCACGGCGCGCATGCCACGCCATCTGAAGTGGCGGTGACCCAGTATGCATACCCCGATCACATAAAGCTGGCTGAATTGTCACCGGAGATTGCGCCCCATGGCAGCTTTACAGACGCGAAGGATTACCGGCGCCGGTTCCCTGATGGTCGGATAGGTTCCAATCCCAAGCTCGCCACCCCCGAAGATGGCAAGCTGCTGGCTGAGCTGGCTGCGAAGGAAGTCATTGAAGATTTTGAGCAGTTTGCAAGTGGCGGCTGAGTTTTCCGTTAACGGGCACGACGAATTACCAACCCTATGTTTTAGCATAGGGGTGAACACCCTTTGAATTCCTGGAGATTTCACAATGAGTTCTAACGAACATCCCGACTTACAAAGAAGAGCACTGTTGGTGAGCATGCTAGGTGCCCTGGCCATGCCGACGGCGTATGCCAGACTTGGTGAGCAGTCGGAGTTGACTTTGTTTGACGCTGCTCCCTTGGGGGACCTGATGTTGGCCAACCGGATTGTAATGGCGCCATTGACGCGAGGGCGCGCAGGGGAATCCAGAACGCCTAATCCTCTGATGGCGGAGTACTATGCTCAGCGTTCCAGCGCCGGACTGATCATCACTGAGGGCACGGCGATTTCTGAGCAAGCCTATGGCTGGGGAGGGTCTCCCGGTATTTACACACAAGCCCATGTCGAGGGTTGGAAACAGATTACGGACGCCGCGCACCGTAAGGGTGGGCGAATTTTCCTGCAGCTATGGCATACCGGCCGCGTCTCACATCCGTATTTTCAGAACGGAGAAACACCTATCGGGCCCTCTGCAATTGCCGCAAATGGAGACGCCTATACACCATCGGGCAAAGAGCCCTATGTTACGCCCAGGGCTATGACCCAGCAGGATATTGACGCCACGGTCGAGGAATATGCAAGGGCTACCGAACTGGCAAAAGAGGCAGGCTTTGACGGTGTCGAAATTCACGCAGCCAATGGGTACCTGATTGATCAGTTCATTCGAGATGGCTCCAATCAACGAACGGATGCCTATGGTGGAAGCACCGAAAATCGATTGCGATTCCTGTTGGAGGTGACAGACGCCGTTGTGGGAGCCTGGTCAGCAGAACGGGTCGGCGTCAGACTTTCACCTACTAACGCCTTTAACGATATGAGTGACAGCAACCCGGACGCTACCTTTACGGCTGCAGCAGCCGAGCTGAACAAGTATGGGTTGGCCTATCTCCATGTGCTGGATGAAGACAATGCCGATCGTGGGCCAGACCGGACTGCACTGAACATGCGAAAAATATATACAGGCACCTACATGCTGAACCAAAATTATGACTTTCGTTCTGGCACCGATGCGATACAGGCCGGGCATGCAGACCTGATCTCCTATGGCCGCCACTACATCTCTAACCCGGATCTTGTAGAACGTTTCCGAGACGGAATGCCTTTGAGCCCGCTAGATCCTTCTACCCTTTATCAAGGCGGAGCAGAAGGGTATACGGATTATCCGGTGGCGACACCGTGACGATGATGCCTCTTTCGGTCGGAACATCCTAGATGAATGGTCCGGCACACCGGCGGCGACTAAGACTGAAGCGATGGTAGAGCCAGCCAACGTCAGCTGCAGGGCTGGTGGAGCGTTCTATATCAGGACCGTGAGGGGGCGCATCCTTTCAGAATCCGATGTAGAAAACCCACCATCGGCATTGTAAAGTTGACGCTTGAGGCCGGGCATAGCTACCGACAGAGCACATGTTCAACACCTGGCAGCGAAGAGCGAGTAACCAATCTGCGCAAAATATGGCAGCCCAATGGTGAAGTGTATCGCTAAGAAAGGGGCAAACGCTGGCAGAGAGTTTTAGGGTTGCCGAATTTCCGAAATGTAGAGCCAACCGGCCTGTATAGTCAGTTATGCGCAGTCCTTTATCCATACGGTTACGCTGTGAACTCTCATCTAATGCGTGACACGTTCGGCTTTCATCTCAGATTGATTTATCGAGGAGGACGCTGTTGGCAAGATACCTAGGACAAAGCGATTTTTCTCTGAGGAGGATGAGCTGTGAATATACGAGGGAAATGCCTATCTACCGAGCAATCAATGACGCAACAGCACTCTTGAGCCTGTTGAAACGCTTGCGACGAAATTTCCGGACTTGGGCATTGAAACGAAGGCTTCTCAATAATGGTTCGATTTCGAGGACAGGTATTCCCGAGTAGGCTGCCAAATTGAGCACCAAAAGCACGAGTGGAGAATCTTATGCGTAAATGCCTGATGCTACTTTCTATATTAATTCTGTCCGCTACTGGCACTAGTGCTTCAAACGAGTGGCTTTCGCCCATCGACAAAAAGTACCAGTCTAAAAATTCGGCGCTTTTTTTCAAATTTGATCAGGCTCGGGATTTACTCGACTCTTGGGCTGGACAGCAGGAAAAGCTACAAGAGGCGGATCGCATACTCCGGAGTATTTTGGAGGAAGACGTTACTTTTGCGCCAGCATATCGAGAATACGGGAGGCTATTTATCATGGCCGGGCATATAAATTCCAATAATTTTAAAGATGGTAGCCTAGGCCCTGCGGAAGCATCGATCTTGAAGTCCATAGAAATAGAACCCGAATACGCTGATTCCTACGTGCTTCTGGGTCATCTCTACACGAATATGAAACGATATGACGACGCCGAACTAGTTTTGGTGAAAGCAGAAGAGATTGGAACTGAAACGCCTTGGCTACAATTAAATTGGGGTGAACTTTTGAAAAAGCGCGGCGAGTATTCTTCGGCAATGGAGCGATACCAATCAGTAATCAATAAAGGCACCCCGAACAAGAAGGCTTATGGAAGTGCGTTAAATGGCATCACAACCATATATATTTTTACGAAAGAATACGATAAGGCTAATACAGCCTACCTGCGAGAACTAGAGTACGATCCCGACCATGCATGGACCTGGGGGAACTACTCTAGATTCTTGCTGTTCGGTTACAAGGATGTTGATCGTGCGATTGAAACAGGCAGGAAAGCTATTCAACTCATGGATTATGGAATGGGCCGCTTCACCCTCGCCTGCGCACTTTACACCAAGTGGGCGATGTTGAAAGACAACCCCGCAACAGCACTTCTTGCGCAGCAGTTTTTCGATGAAGCGTGGAATTTATACCCCTATCTCGAAAGAGTCATTGAAGAAACACAAGCGTATTCTTTTACGAGGGTAACGTCCGTAGCTTTAAGTCAGCGGCTTTCGCAAAGCTAGAATTAAGAGAGGCAAACACTTACGAAAATTGAAAAAGCTCGAGTTCACAATAAGTAATCTAGCTGAAAACCAGTTGGGAATTCGGCAAGGAAAAACGTTACTTCCCGATAGATAGAGCAAAGGATCTCGCGGTTTTTTATTTTTGTCTTTTGAATAAACTCGGGCTCCTCTTACCCGCAGCTGGTAATGACAAAGTAATTTCAATTTCGTTGGCTTACGATTGAAGGCCTTGTTTGCAAAAGCTCCTCATAATCGGCAAGTCGAATCCGGATGGCCGGTCCGTCGAATCCTTCTGGGCTTACCATTTCCCTTCGCTCGTGACGGGCCTCGTAAGGCTATCCCAAACAAACAGTAAAGCTGGATGGCGCTGTGCTCGATGCGCTCGCATCGGGGACGCCTGCTTTGCCCTTCTTGTCCAACACCTTCTTCTTTCTGTTGGATCTCTATCGAATAGAGCGTCCAACTTTATGGGCAATCCGTCAACAACGGTACGGGGAAAAACTCGTTACGGAAGTATTCTATCCAGATTCGTTACTTTCCTTGCGAAGGTGATCGAGTTCCAGGTTGAGAAAATACGACAAGGCAATTCGAATAATGACGGTAACACCAAGGATCGCGATATCCTCCATGGTGCGGTGAACAATGCTGTATATCACATCGGCAACAATCAGGATTTCAAGGGCCAGTAGCAATGTCTGGCCTAACTCCAGGCGCATTGCTCTAAACGCTCTGATGAAATCGTCTTTCGATTGTTTGCCGATAGCGATAACTAACTTTGGCCCCGAACTAATCAAAACGATAACAAAACCCAAAACGAGTACCGCAATTGCAAAATAGTCGATCGCGTGAGCTATCGACTCAAGTAACTCGTTCATTTTGGTACTTGCTGGGTAATGCAGTGTATGTTGCCACCTCCAAGCAGAATCTCCCTGCCGGGTATACCCATGATCTTTCTGCCGGGAAATATCTCCTGTAGTTTTTCCTTTGCAGACTCATCCCGACTCTCATCCAACAGTGGGAATACAATCCTGTCATTGCCAATGTAGAAGTTACAGTACGATCCGGCCAGCCGATCGCCTTCTGCCCTGTCCATACCGCTCTCAGTGAGGTCAATGCCCTCCGCCTCTTCGGCTGTTAGGAACAAAGGACCAGGCTGATGGATCTTGTGGATGGTCAAACCACGCCCTTTGGCATCGCTAACACTACACAGGTAATCGTATGCCTCCATACTTCTCTCGTACTGTGGGTCCGAGGTATCGTCTGTCCAGGTCAGGGCTACGACGCCCGGTGCGCAATAGTGGAGCAGGTTGTCCACGTGTCCGGTGGTTTCGTCCAGATGAACACCTCGAGGGACCCACAGAACCTTCTCGAGGTTTAAGAACTTCTTTAAACCCGCCTCGATTTCCTCCTTGGTTTTATCAGGGTTCCTACCGGGACTAAGGAGACACTCCTCTGTCGTTATCAGGGTCCCTTCGCCATCCACATGGATAGAGCCGCCCTCGAGAACGAAGTGTGAACGATAGCGATCTGCGCCCTCGATTTCCGCAACCTTCATCGCTACATCATCATCCTTATCCCAGGGGTAATAGAGGCCGTTGTAGTGCCCGCCCCAGCCATTGAAGTCCCAGTCCACCGCCCGCATATCGCCCGCATCATTAACGACGAAACTCGGACCCACATCCCTCATCCAGCTATCGTCATAGCTCATTTCTACAACGCGAATAGAGCCAGAAAGCCTGCCCCGTGCATTGTTAAACTGTGTGGATGAAACCGCTACGGTCACTGGCTCAGACTCGTTAATCGCTTCCGCGACTGCGGTGAATGCACTCTGGGCTGGCTTAGCGCCGAGCCTCCAATTGTCAGGACGCTCAGGCCAGCACATCCAGCAGCCCCTGTGTTGCTCGAACTCTCCGGGCATGCGATAACCATCTTCCCGAGGGGTGGTTTCGTGTCTGAATGTCATAGCGTCACTCCTTAGTTTTCCGTCGTTTTTTGGCGGCGAATATCAGGATCTCACCAACATCGTGGCCTGCAAAGCCCGAAATGAATTTAGTGCGTCAGCGCAATAGGCATACTCGCTAGGGTCGGTTGATCCTAACAGTGCGCTCCGGAGTAGAATACTCTGGCGCATCTGGCTGGAGGAACACTCTGAAGGAAGGTATTTTCAGTTAACGCATTTCTATTTGGCTTGAGCGCCCAGGAGAAACTTCAGTTCGATACGGGCGTCCATAACCCCGTCACCCGATATACTTCTCAGCTCCGCGGTTTCGATGAATTCACCTACGGCACCTGCAAACTCGCCAGTACCTCCCACGATAACGCCTCGGCCATTCGGCAGTGGACCGACCGTTGTCTCTGCCCGGATGTTTCCAGTCCACGCTACGCCTGATGCCGCAGACTCAAATGCCACTTGGTGAACATCAGCCACCTGCTCCCACTGATGCACATAGAGGCTGCCTCGCTCCGCCAGCATGATCGTCCAGTCAGTCTTCCAGGCGCTACCGGCAAAACCGCCATCGCTATTAAACGTTTCCAACTCGCTGGCGATACCAACTACCTTACCCTGCTCATCCCGAACGAAGCAGGTCAAGGCCAACATGTCACTGGCCTCCGTATCCGCCAATGAGGCTATTCCCGCCGGATACAATGGCAGTGGTGCGCCACCTCCATGGGAAAGCGAGATAAGGTCTTCGCTGGTATCAAGGTACAGATAGAGGACAGTATCCTCAGCAAATGATAGTTGGCAGACGTTCAATAGAGCGAGCTTCAGCAACGCACACATAAATCGTTTCATTAGCATGACCCTCAATCGTCCTTTTGAGCGTTCAATAATAGGTAAACCGTCTCGTCTCCTTAGTAGTAAGAGCAGTTGTTCACCGTCCTAGGAAGGACCGAGCCAGCGCTCAGTCACAGAGGCGTGCGCATGATATGGTCGGCTGCTCCGTTAGCCGCCGCCAATTCGTACATTAGATCGTTATCGACCACGCCTTCTACCTGTCCGTCTTGGGTATAACCAATGATTGGTCCGTGTACGATCGCAAACATCAGCGATCCACCCGGCGAGTCGGGTTGATGAATAGAGCCTGCCGCTTCATAGGTATAAGCGCCTTTGGCACCGCGCTGATCGCCGTAGCCAAACTCCCCGTCCAAAACATAGGCCTCCACCGCGCCTGTGTGCTTGTGTATGGGCGTATCCTGGTCGGGATCGACTTTTAGGAGCATGGTAAAAGAGCCATGAATATCATCTAAATTGAGGAGCTTGAACCAGGTCCCTGGCATCACCCACTCAGTCCAGGGCAGACTTTCCGGGTCAAGAAAGATCGGTTTTGTGTGTTTGGTAACGGTGATCGATGGTGTGTGTTGAACTGGGGCATCAGACATAATTTGCTTCCCTAAAGTGCTCTAATCCTTTCAGCGTCGTATGGAAATTTCTATTGCAGCGAGCAAGGCTAACGAATTGGCTCTGCACCATCCCAATTCACAGCTGCCAATTCCATCTCTGCAAACAGGGTTTTCACCGCCGGTGTGAGTTTAATCAGCTCTACCATGCCCCCGAGATGTTTGCTGGTATCGACGTAACAAAATGCATCTCCCACGGCTACTCGACCACTAAAGGCCGATTCATAGCCACGCTCGTTATAGTCTGCGATATCTGCCTCGAAGCGTTCGCTGAATACTCCCCAGTGGTGAAAACCGCCCTCGGGCTTTCGATTGAGAAGCTCACGATAAACCGAAGGCGTGTCGTCTCGGGGCATAATCAGTTCGATACAAACATTGCCGGAATAACCAAGAGCAATATCTATACTCGGGTCAATACTCTGCTGCCGGTATATAGGGTCGAGAATCTCAATCTCTCGCAAGAGAAAAAAGGGACCTGCTTTGAGAGACCGCAACCAACTATTGATAGCCGCCTCTATATCATTCACCACATAGGCGAATTGCATCACCGCCCCGACAGGCTGGCTCATACTTTCTCCTTTCTTTCACGCCACGCAATACTCAACCAAGCCATGCAGTACCTCGCAAGAACATCAGTCTCAGGTCGCAAACAAGGCGACGCCCGCCGCTCATTTCACGGAGTGCCGGGCCGGTAATCCTGCGGTGGTACCACCATCTACTACCATCGCGGAACCAGTCATCATTGCAGACTCATCGGACGCAAGAAAAAGCGCGGCCTGGGCAATATCCCGCGGCGTAGCTAAGCGCCCTAGTGGCACTTCGTTCGCCATCCCCTGCACCATCTCTGCCCGCGAGGGAAAAAGATCAGCTACCGGGTCTAACATTTCGGTATCAACATAGGTTGGGTGCAAGCTATTGCAACGGACACCAAGTTTGCGGGATGCACAAGACAGTGCGATGGATTTGCTAAGCAGGGTGACACCACCCTTGGATGCGCTATAGGCAGCAATGTCCTCGCCACCTACCAAGCCTGCTATCGAGGAAAGATTGATTATCGAGGCATTTGCCGGTGCTTCAGGCAATGCCTTGATGAAGGTCTTGCAACCCAAGAACACGCCCGTCAGGTTGACACTCAACATGCGTTCCCAGTCTTCCAGGGCGGTGTCCTCAAAATTGCCACTGAAACCGATACCTGCGCTGTTGACCAATATATCTAACGTACCGAAGCGTTCATAAGCCAATGCGATCGCGGACTGCCACTGACTCTCGTCCGTCACATCCAATGCCCGAAATACGCAGTCCTCGCCGATCTCGGCGCGAGTTGCAGTCCCACCCGTTTCATTTACATCTGCTGCGATCACGCGCGCCGCCTGACTCGCAAAAACCTTACAACACTCCCTTCCGATACCCGAGGCGGCGCCGGTGACCAAGGCAACTTTACCCTCCAGTCTATTCATATCGATTCCTTCAACATGCGCGTTAAGCATCCAGCCCTTGCGGACTCAGAGCGGTGCTCAACGCTGAAGCCACTGTGTGTAAACCTTCCAAACCCACAGAAATTTGACCCGCGAAGGACATAAACCCGTGAATCGTTGACTCGAAGCACCTGTAACTGGCATCGACACCACCCTCTTTCAGTCGCTCATAATAGTGGCGACCTTCATCTCGTAAGGGGTCGAAGCCAGCGGTAATGACCAGAGCCGGTGGCAAGCCGTGCATGGAGTCCGCAAGGATAGGAGACACAAGAACATCCCGCTCTTGCTCCGAGTTGGGGAGATACATCTGGTTGAACCACAAAAAATCTTGGGTGGACAAAAAGTACTCTCCGCCCGCGAATTGAGACCGCGACGGATAAACTGAATCAACAGTGGCGGAAACAACGGGATAGATCAGCACCTGAAGCGCTATAGGCGGCCCCTTTCGATCTCGGGCTATTTGGCAGACAACCGCAGAGAGATTTCCACCCGCGCTATCGCCGCCGACGGCAACCAAATCTCTTGCACCACCCAGCGAAGACGCGTTCTCGTAGACCCAACACAGTGCTGCGTAACTATCATCGACAGCTGCAGGAAACGGATGTTCTGGTGCGAGACGGTAGTCCACAGATATCACGATCACACGGCCATGCGCGCAGTAAAAGCGACTTACATTATCGTGTGTGTCGACGTCGCCCATCACAAAACCGCCGCCGTGATACATCACAAAAATCCCCAGCGATGTGGTGCTATCACCACCAGAAGGCCAGTAGATACGAATATCAATGCCGCCCCAATCGGTGGGAATGGTGCGATCTTCAACACGATCGACTTTCGAAGAAGGCACATCCAATACTGCAGTCAGTTCCTTCAATTTTTCGCGCGCCTGGCCGATGGGTAGCTCATGCAAGGCCGGCGCGGACTCTTCGGATAGGGAGTTTAGGAACTGCTCGGTGTCTCGATCTAAACGCACACTGATCTCCGGATGCTGAGTGAATAGCGAAAGCGCGACTTCAGAATCGTTTGCTTAGCGTGACAGCCCACTCTCGCCCCGGCCCGAACACGGCTTCTGCAGTACCGAAGGAGTCCAAAGCCTGCAACCCGTTCAGTATGTAGGTTTCATCAGTCAGATTCGTGCCTGAAACCACCACATCAAAATCATAAGCCGCGTTGTGTAGCGTGACTCTAGCGCTCAGCAGGTCGTAGCTGGACTGGGAGATCGATTGCGTATTCTGCGGATCGTTATAGACCTTACTCTGGTAGCTCCAATCGCCACGGAAGGTAAGATCGCCATAGCTCTCGATGGGGAGCGAGTACTCTAAAGAGGCGTTAGCCGTCCACTTCGGTGTTTTCACAAAGTCGGAATCCACTGTAATTTCCGTGGCAGTACCGACATTCTTGTACTCTGCATCAAGGTAGCCCAAGCCACCGGACAGCATCCAGTTTTCACCCGGTAGAAAAATAAAGTCGGTTTCAAAGCCCATGACCTCTGCCTCACCGACATTATCGATGACCAGCACGAGGTTACCGGTTGCATCCGCCGAAACGCTTCCCACCTGCATATCTTCGTAATCCATGTAGAACGTGGCCGCGTTAAATCGAAATCGACGGTCCTGGGATTCAGTTTTTATGCCAATTTCGTAGGTAGTGACATATTCAGGATCAAAGGGCTCAACCTCGGCATCGGTCGTGGGGCGACCATTAAATCCACCGCTCTTAAAACCCCGTGAGATGGATGCATAGGCCATAATGTTTTCATCGTACTGAAAGTCCACGCCCACGGTGGGAGTCCACTCGGTCCAGCTCTCATCAACTGTGGTCAGTGGGATAATGGGCACACCGGCATTCACACGCAGGTGTTCCAAGGTATAGTCCTTTGATTCGTCGGTATAGCGGATACCCGCTATAAGACTCCAGCGCTGCGCCACCTGATAATCAAAATGCGAGTAGAAGGCCAGGCTTTCAATTTTAATCTTGTTGTAGATGTCAAAATCGAGGTCCAGGCCAATATTGATAGGGTTGCCGGCACATCCAGGCGCCACCCAGGGTTCGCCACAGGGGTCTCCACTCACTTGCTGAGGTAGGCCTTCCAAGGCGTCATAGAGCCCAGAAGCAAGTCGCACATCGTTCCTGTCGGTTCCTTTCTCATCCATGTAGAAAGCGCCTGCAAGCCAGTCAAGCTTGTCGTTGAACGCATTGCCCACCAGCTGAAACTCCTGACTAAACTGCTCCTGTGTTTGCGTATTGTCAGTATGAACGTATTGGTTGGGCGATCCGTCGCCATCGCGGCCAAACTCACCATCCATTTCACGGTAGGCGGTAATCGATTTCAGCGTCATGTCCTGAAAGTCATGCGCTACAGTGAGATTGCCGCCCTTTACTTCCAATTTGTTTTTATTTGGGCCGGTCCCGAAGGTCTGCAGTTCATCATCACTGATGAAGTCCACGGTCATCGGTGATCCTGCCGGTCCGCCCACGACCCCGTTCCACAGCGGGGCGAGACCATTGTCCGGCTCAAACTGCACCAAGGTGGTAGGCGCGGATTCCTGGCTTTCATCGGTATAATCAAAAATAGCATCGACTGTAGTGTTCTCGGAGGGGGTCCAGCGCAAAGAAGCTCGGCCATTGAATGCATCCTCGCTGCCCTGACGGTCAAGCGTTTGCCCGGTTTCAAAATCCACCCTTTCTGCATATCCATCGCGTTTTTTATGCGAAAGCGCTATACGACTCGCGAGCGTATCGGTAATGGGAACGTTAAGATCCAATCGCTGATCAAAGCGGTCATCGCTACCCGCGGTGAGCTCTGCGTAGCCGCCGAACTCCTGAGTGGGCTTATTGGAGATCACATTGACCGCACCCCCAATGGTGTTCTTGCCAAACAGAATCCCCTGGGGACCACGCAGGATTTCCACCCTTTCCAGATCAAGTAAATCGAGCACACCCCCCAGCGTACGGGGGAGATATACACCGTCCATATAAATTCCTACACCTGGATCAGTGGTAAACAGAAAGTCCGTTTGACCGACGCCGCGAATATAGATCTGGGCATTATTGCTGCCGCCGCTACCAGAGGACGCCGTACTCATAACGACATTGGGGGCAAATTCGGCGATCTCCATCAAATTGGTCATATTGCGCTGACGCATATCCTCGGACGAGAATACCGATACTGAAATAGGGGTCTCCTGCAGTGATTCCTCGCGCTTTCTTGCCGTTACAACCACCTCTTCAATCTGCCTTCCTTGGGCGGCCGAAGGATCATCTACGGGCTGCCCCACAGCGGAACTCACCACACTGGTGAGCAGAATCGCAAGACTTGTTGGTGTGACCCCAAAACGGCGGCAGTCGCGGTCATTCTGGGACATGGATTCGACTATTACCTGAGTTCCGCGCATATCGTTCCACTTCTCCACATGATTATTTTTGTGTAGGATGATGAAAGAATCTCAGACTACTCTCGGGCCCTCTCCAAAGCTATAGCGTAAATGGCTCAATTTTTAGTCGCATGCGGACTCACTGTTGTAGGACCTGTTAACAGGCCCTAACCCCTTCACCCACCAAAAATAATCAGGGTATCACGGGAGGACAATGACAATGCTCACACAAAGAGATATGGAAAATACTCTCTGCATCAGCAAAACCGCGCTGGAGTGCACCACAAGACCCGAGTTGGAAGAGTACGCAATCGCCACTTTACAGCGTTCATTAGGCGCGGCCAGCGGCCTCTACCTGTCGATCACCGGCGCTCCTAAGAACTGGCAATTTGAGAACGGCCTATCACTCGGCACCACCGAAGAAGGCCCGGCCCTGTGGTGTAAGAGCTACCAGAGCGCCGACCCTTTTGTTGCCCAGTTCCTACGTGACCCAACAGGGGATTCTCAAGTCGTAGTATCAAGCCAGCTAGTGCGACATCGCGATTATGTACGAAGCCGGTTTTACCGCGATTTTCTGGAACCACAGTCTGTGTACCACGTGTTGCTTATCGGCCTTGTATGTGAAGGCCAACCTATTGGAGTTTTCGGATTTCATAACCCGCCGAACTCGGACCCGTTCGACTCTACTGACGCGGCAAAAGCTGCATTACTCGCGCCCTTTCTGTCAGCGGCGATGCAGAAGGTGGAGGTGACTGAGCTAGCCAAACAGAGACAGTGGATCGTCAGTGAGTTCGCTAGGCAAATACCCGGTCAAGGCATAATCGTGCTCGATCAGCGTTTCGTCCCACAGTTTATCGACCCCCGTGCCCGCAGCGAACTGGGGCTGAACGATGGGGCTTGGTCGAATCAAGTGTTTCCCGACGTTTTAACACCCGTCGTGGAACGTTGTAACGCAATGCAATCAAGCCAGTCGAGGGGCGATCAACTGGACACAGGGCGCGTCAGCTTGCATCTAGGCGGTGAGCAACAGTTGGAGGTTGACATCAACATTGTAGAACCCTCGCCTGGAAAGACGCGTTACCTGCTTCACATCAACCCACGAGAGGCAGCTCAGCTCAGCAACAGTAAGCTCCAGCAGTTTGGACTCACCCGGCGTCAAACCGATATCGCAAAGCTGGTCAGCCTTGGATTAACAAACCCCGAGATCGCTGAAAAATTATGCCTAAGTGTGAGAACGGTGCAGAACCACCTACGCACAATCTATGCAAAGGCAAAGGTTCGCAACAGAACCAGCCTCGCCCGCAAACTGTCATAGCTAAGCGTGTCCGGATCAGCGCCTGAACGGATACACGCAGACGGGATTCCTGCCATACGGTCCTGCACAGCCGAATTAGTCAGCTAAGACTAATCCTGACCGTTTCAAAATCTAGTCACAGCTTATTATGTCGACGCCTCTGAGCTACCCCCTTTGGGGAAAACAGAAGAAGTGTTACGGCCGTTTCTTACCGAAGGGGTTAGGCGCTTACACATACTGACACTGCGAGTGATGCAAAAAACGGATCTAACCGAGGTCTCGGATGTTGCCACTTAGGTTCTGTACCCGCCGAATGGCTAACGGTCTATCTCGGAACCACGGGTCCACCGTTCACAAAGGTAAAGCGTTGGGAGTGAAGGGAGTCTTCTCAGCGACATGGAACTCGTTTAGTTCCGAGTTGAAGAAACCCGAGTCAAAATCCGAGAAGCTGATACAAGATATCCCCGCGAGCCGGAAGTTCTCAGCCACATCTCATACGCCAGCAAACTGGCAGTCCGGGCGGGAAGGCTGAAAAACGAAGCCATACGACCCGTGCTAACCTTCTGCTCTTTTGCGACCCGATAACGGCGATCATGCATCTGAAAAATTCTATAGAAACGACCAAAACACGAATGCGATCCTGTGGGCTCCCGAGTCAAATGTCGCGCTCGAGAGCGCCTTGATTGAGCCTCAGTTTATATACAGGCATCTTGGTCTGACGTTTGATGCGGAAACACGCTTTTCAAATCAGCACCAGGACCGAAATCGGTCGGACCATCACCGTAATAAACCCAGATCGGTTCTTAGACGGATGTTGTAGAAGCAGCAACGCAAGATTCAGGAGCGCCTGAAATTGAAAAACATACTGACATCACTGTTGATTCTTCTGTTCCCTCTGGCCGCCCAAACGGCTGAAGCACCGCGCCCTAACATCGTGCTGGTCGTTATGGACAACTTCGGCTGGGGTGAACCGGGCACGTACGGCGGCGGGATCATTCGAGGTGCTGCTACCCCAAGTATGGATAGCATCGCAGATCAGGGCCTGAAGCTTCTCAACTTCAACGTAGAAGCTGAGTGCACGCCTTCGCGCGCCTCACTCATGACCGGCCGCTTTGCCGTCCGGACAAGGCAGCGACCCGGCGACGAGCCACCCCGATCGGTTTGGTATGGCATCGATCCTTATGAAATCACCATCGCCGAGATGCTGTCGGAGGTTGGCTACACCACGGCGCTATTTGGTAAGTGGCACCTCGGTAACGAAGAGGGCCGCTGGCCCGGCGACCAGGGGTTTGACGAATGGTATGGCATTCCACGCTCTTCGGACCGCTCATTCTGGCCGGACAGCACGAGCTTCGAAGCGGACACGGGTGTCGAATTTGCGCACGTGATGACCGGCAAAAAGGGCGAAGCACCGGTGAAGGGCCCGGTCTACAACCTGGAGATGCGCAAAAATATCGACCGGGAAATCACAACGCGTGCGACTGCGTTTATAGAACGGCAGGTCAAGGAGAAGACACCGTTTTTTACCTGGATTTCCTACACACAAACCCATGAGCCGGTGGAACCGCATGCAGATTTCCACGGGATAACCGGGCATGGTGGGTACGCGGATGTATTGGCGCAATCCGACGCCTACGTGGGGGAACTGCTAGCTACCATCGACAGGTTAGGTATCGCCGACGATACGCTTTTTATTTTCACCGCTGACAACGGCCGAGAAGGTATCCCGGGATCATTTGGCTTTACCGGGCCCTGGCGCGCCGGCATGTTCTCTCCATGGGAGGGCTCGCTTCGAGTCTCGTTTCTGGCGCGTTGGCCCGGTCAAATCCCAGGGGGCCGCGTGTCTAACGACATTGTGCATCTGGTGGATTTGTTCCCCACCTTGGCCGAGATATCGGGCGGCGAGATTCCTGGCGACCGTGTCATGGACGGCCTGAATATGGTGCCATTCTTTACCGGCGAGGTGGACAAGTCTCCGCGGGAGTGGGTGCCGATTTACGTGGAGGAACACTTCTTTGGCGTGAAATGGCGGGACTGGAAGCTGTTGCTGAAAGACATGGATGAGGACAGCTACGCCATACGCGATCTCGCCTATGCCTCGGTGTATAACCTGATAAAAGACCCCAAGGAGGAGGTGCCGGAACTGAATTATCTTCCCGACACCTGGGTGGACTTTCCTCTTTACGAAGTCATGGAAGAACACCTTATCTCGATAGAGGCCGACCCAGGCTCGCCTGGGCCCTAGCACTTCTTAGCAAAGTGGGTATCAGAGCTTGCTGCGTGGCAGCGTTAATGCTTGTCTCGACCGCCGCGTGTCAGCATGAGCATGAAAGCGCTTCAATTGCGGTAACCAGTCCCAAAAAGACGGTCGCCGATCTAGTTATTCAGAACGCCAGAATCTACACCTCCAATGCGCAGCAGCCCTGGGCAAGCGCCCTCGCGGTGAAGGACGGCAGGTTCATCTACGTGGGTGACGATAGTGGTGTTTCAGCGTTCCGGGGTACAACTCACGTTAATCTTGAGGGACAGCTACTGATACCCGGAATGATCGACGGTCATGCTCACCCTGGCTATGTCAACGTGGAGAGCTTTGGCGAAGTGACGGGCGACTCTCCACAAGCGCTACTAGCCTCCGTCAAAGACTACGCAGAGAAGCATCCTAATAAGGGGTGGCTCCGCCTCTGTTGCTGGCCCACCAGCATGTTCGTCCGGGGGAGCGACGGACCACGGAAGGAGTTATTGGACGCCATTCTGCCCGATCGACTGGTGTGGTTTGAGAGCGAAACCGCCCACGATTTCTGGCTAAACTCCAAGGCACTGCAAGAGCTGGGCATCGACGCAAACACCCCCGACCCCAAACCCGGCCTGGCGATGTACGCCCGAGATGAGAATGGTGAACCCACAGGCTGGGTTAAGGAAGGCGCCGGGGTGCAGCACTTTGCCGAGCACTTTGCGCTTACGGAAGACGCGCATAAACAACTGCATAAGGAAAGTGTTGCCAGTACACTGCAAACCCTGAGCCAGCAGGGCGTGACAGCCATCTTCGATGCGGGAAACAAAGGCTACGGGGATTACGTCTACGCTGTGGTAGCCCAGCTTGAAGAAGAAGGTAGGCTACCGCTGAGGTATTTCGGCACCTATCAAATCTTCACTCCCGAACGAGCAGACACGGCAATATCTGAGATCAAACTCTACCGCCAGAAATATGGCAGCGAGCTTCTGCAGTTCAACTCCGTGAAAATCTTTATGGATGGCATCAGTGCCAACCAATCCGCAGCCTATATACAGCCTTACTTTGGTAGCGGTGTAAAAACCGAACCCCTGTTGTCAAGCGATGCCTTGAGTAAGTTGCTGCTGCAGTTGCACGAAGAGGAACTGGACCTGATGGTGCACAGCATAGGGGATCAATCGACCAGGACCGTACTGGACGCAGTGGAACTTGCGCATGATCAGGTAGAGGGTGAGTTTTATCCTAGAGTGACCATAGCGCACCTGGCCTACATTGATCCGGCGGACATACCCAGGATTGCGGAGTTAGGTGTGATCGCCAATTTCTCGCCCTGGTGGTTTGGTGTTGAACACAATAGTGTTGTGGAAGATCTCCTGGGGAAGGAGCGTTACACGCAAATGTACCGTGCTAAGTCAGTCGTCGACACTGGCGCTACCATGACGTTTTCCAGCGATGAATGGTGGGGGGGCGAGATGCTAGCCACCTATATCAGCCCGTATCTGGGCATGCAAACGGGTCTTACAAGGCAGTATCCAAAAGAGTGGTGGGAGAGCGAGGACGATGGCATCCGAACGCCGGTGGATGAGCGGCTCGGCCTAGAACAGTTACTGCTCGGCTATACACAAAGCGGCGCGTACCAGCTGCGCTTGGAGGATGAGCTCGGCTCGATTGAGACGGGTAAGCTGGCAGACTTTGCCGTGCTAGACAAAGACTTGTTCAGCATTGACCCTCATGACATCTGGCAGCTTCAGCCGACGGCCGTTGTGGTCGAAGGCCAGGTTGTTCAGGGTGCACTTGAGTACTAGACAACCAGAGATGAATGCTCTCGCGCGCAGCGATGGCAGAGTCCACCTCCCCATATTCAGGGCACCCTTGCAGAACGGCCTACTGTAGACTGGCTCTAGCAGCTCCTTTATCCACATTGCTGACATAGAGCCGCTTTTTGATCTGAGATGCTACTAAGCGGCTCCTTCCTCACAAGCAGATAGCAGGGGTAGCGCCAGTATGCAAAAGGTGATCAATTTAACTCTAAGGTTTGCCATCGCAGTTCTCCTAATCGCTAGTCGCGCCAACAACGTAGCATGAAAAGATCACGTAATGGAACTCGTATTTATCGCATTAACATAAAGCCGTCCAATCGTGACAGTGTTCATAAAAGCCACCGGCGTCATTGGTAGCCACTTATTTCTCGGTAGCGAAAGTGTCCCATCATGGTTTCGTGGACACCTTTAGGATAGATCTATCGTTCACGCACGCATGCTATAGCCTATCAGGCGCTCTATGCGTCACACTCGGAAAAACGCATAGGCCGCGCCAGCTGCCTTGCCTCCACGATCTAGTTCTTCAGCAATAGGTTACGGAACAGCATTCTGCCGACGCTGCCCTCTTTGCCCAGCACCGTGCCGCGAACGCCAATAGAGGGATTGATAGCAGGGCTGCCGTTATAGGTTTTAAAGATATGGTCCCAGATAAGACAGGTAGTCCCATAGTTACACCGGGCCGACTGGAAATCGATATCGTGGTGATGTCTATGCTCACGAATCCCTGGGAAAAACCAATGTCGACTCCGGTAAGCGAACCTAATATTGCAATGATTCACCGTTGTTACCACGGTCATAATAACGAACACATATTGAGCGACTTCTATAGGAATTCCTAATAGCAGCAAGGTAATGCCAGACGACACATAGAGTAAAAGAAAGTCCAGAGGATGTCCCCAAGCGGTTTTCATCCAGGTGAGTTGGGAGGGAAGATGGTGGATTCTGTGGATTCGCCACAGAAAAGCGTTGTGGTGCATGGCTCTATGCACCCAGTACGGTAGAAACGTTAACGCCAAAATGGCGAGAATGACCTGAACAAATAAAGGCAGTACAGAAGGCCACATATTGCCCACTAGACTGGCACCCAACCAAGCAATAACCCAAGGCAGAAGTACTGCCTGTGTTGCGGTAGCGGCCAGCGGGCTGATAACCAGTCGATTCGCAGCGAGAAAGAGAATGTCCCAGGTGAATCCTGCTGTTTTGCCCCCCTCTATTTCGTATTGAGGAAAAAACCACTCACCCAAGATCAGGATTAGCCCCAGCGAGATATACGTTACCATCAAGGCCGTCGAGGTGGGTAATGCTTCACTTACGAGAACGAAAAGCAGAACTTGGAAAACAATCAGCGTATTTTGGAACATCGCGCCCTGGCCTCAAAACAAGCGCCCTAACTCATCGACAAAGTATAGATCTTGCCTATTGCATGAAACAATCAGATTGATCTCTATTCGACTAAACACAGTGCACTCGGTGCAGTTCGTCCCAATTATCCAACGCTATTTTGCAACGCGAACTTCGCCCGTTAGTCGCGACCTGAAGTCACGGCAAGCAATCAACTTCGACAGCGGTTTCAGGTAGATGAAGATTCCCGTCACTGGCAGCCCCCTTTACAGGATCTGAATGACAAAAATCACCGGAATCAGATGAAAGCCCTCACTCTTATATCGCCAAAGACGCATCCAGCCGGCTGACATCCCGATCCGGATGGTGCCAGATCAGCAGCCCAAGCACGGACGACGCGGCAAGAACTACAATTAGGCCAAACACCACTGAGAAATCGCCCGTGATGTCCAGCGCGAAGCCGGTGACAACGGGAGCCAGAAAACCGGCCAGTGCGAGGCCGCTGTTCATCACTCCCATACAGGTTCCTGCCCGCCGCGGTACGATATCGGCGATCACTGCGTAAAAGACCGGGTTCGCGCCGAGACCAGCCGCTACCGCGATGGCGATGCAAGTCAGTGCGAGTACGAGACTGTCAACAAAGGCAAGCGGCAGCACGGCAAGCGCTACGACTGCATGCAAGATGGCCATCGGATAGGTGCGTGCCAATCGTAGTCGGCCTGTTCTCAATAACACTCCATCCGATATACGCCCAACTGCATAGAGCGCTACCGCAGCGGTGGCCCAAGGAATAGCAGCAGCCCAACCAATCTGCTTAATATCCAGATGATAGGTCGTACGCAAGAACTCCGGAAGCCATGTCATCACAAAGAACAGCAGAAAGCCAAAAACAAAATACGACCAGTAGCTCGCCAGCAGGCTGGGGGTTGTGAGGAGGATGCGGATATCGGAGCGCGACAGCCGGTTTGCCGTTCCGCTCTTCGCGTTGTCACGACCCTTATTGATATGCTTGAGTTCAGCCGCATTCACGAAGCGAGAGCTCGCTGGTATATCGCTACAGAACCAAAGCCAGATAGGTAGCCAAAGCAGTCCCGCCGCGGCAAGGCCGAAGAACATAATCCTCCAGCCAAACTCGACAATAGCGTACGTCGTCAGCGGTGCGCCGATCGCCAGCGCGAGTGGGATTGCAATAAGGGCGGTTCCCATCGCCGTAGAGCGCTCATGGGGAGGCAGCCAGCTCTCCACGATTCGCGAGTGCGCAGGGAAAGAGGGCCCCTCCGCCAAACCCAACACCATGCGAGCACAGTAGAGCATGGTAAAGCCCGCTACGACGGCCGTCGAGCCAATCGCTAGTGACCAGAGCAGAACAGCGACCGCAAAGGTCACTCGAGGCCCAAAACGATCGGCGAAATAGCCACCAGGAAGCGTGGTCAACAGATAGCCAATGCCAAAGGCGCCCAGTACTAAACCCAATTGCGAAGCGGAAAGACCAAATTCGCTCTGAATAGCATGTGCCGCATACGATATCGCGGAGCGATCGATGTAGTTGACGACATTGACCAGGAACAGGAGCAGGATGATCGACCAACGGAATCGCGTTGCCTGTGTTCCATTCATGTGCACAGTCGGCCCTTCCTATGTAAGCAATAGTGTTTTGCGCGTGTCAGTCTAATACCGAGTTATACAGGACTCACTTGAAAGGTGCCCGCCAAGCAAAACGCTAACGCTGAACCAAATCATCAAACAGCGCATGGCATTCATCCGTATGACTTGGGATGAGCTTTCCCTCGTAGTAGTTCCTTGCATCAGCCAGCAAGGTTTCTGCGCGCATCGTAAACGCATTGATGCCCAGGCTCACCAGATACGGTCGGGTCGCGCCGTAGTAGACTTCAGGAATGCCACTCCAAATAATGGCCGCCTGACACATAGGGCAAGGTTCAGCCGTGGTAAACATAACAGCATCGGAGAGTGATATGTCTTTTCCTCGCGTACGAAGACCGACAACGTGGTGAATTGCATCGGTTTCAGAGTGCAGGATCGGATTCTCCGGATGGCGATCGCGGCCTTCGCTCAAGATCTCTCCCGAATAGCGATCCACGAGAATGGCAACAAACGGGTTACCACGCTCTCGCGCACGCCCGATGATGTGTTCGAAGTAATAGTCCACGCTCCTCATCAACCACCTCGGAAGTCTTCCGCCTTTGCAGTCTAAACTGTATTGCGAGGGCAACGCCCAGACAGCGATGACACGGCTAGCATCCTACTCTATTCTTGTCCCCATCATGCACCAAAATTAAGGATTTACACGATGCTTAGATTTAGCTACCTACTGTCACTGGTTTTCTTACTTGGCGTTGGTGTCGCCCACGCGGAGAAAGTCGCCGTTATCGGCACAGGCAACGTCGGCATGGCGATCGGCACCGAAATGGCCGGGCTTGGACACACGGTGATTTATGGCTCGCGCAGTCCGTCGTCTGAAAAGACGGCTGAGCTCGTTGCGAAAACCGGCGACAGTGCCAGCGCTGCACTACCCGCTGAAGCGGCAGCAGAGGCCGACGTTATTGTTCTCGCCGTGCCCGGAATGGTTACGCCAGCCGTGGTGAAAGATCTTGGCGACCTCTCCGGCAAACTGATTATCGATGCGACAAACCCACTGATCTTCGAAGGCAGCCCGCCTGTTGTCAGTTATGGCGTGGACACGTCAAATGGTCAGATCGTACAAGCGCTACAGCCGGAGGCATTCGTCGTTAAAGCCTTCAATGCCATTCCCTGGAAGCGCATGATTGATCCAGGTGATCCGCCAATTGTAATGCCGCTAGCCGGTAACGACGCCAGCGCCAAAGCTCGCGTTGTCGAATGGTCGAATGCAATGGGCATTCCGACAGTCGACATCGGCGGCATAGAAAACTCGCGTGTTACCGAGCAGATCATTGTGATGATGCTGAACAATCAGTTCTCTCAGGGACCCAAGTACATCGTTGAGTTTCGCAAGCTAGACTGAACCAAATTTTGGTGACTCTATTATGTAGATTTACCGGAGACTAGTACCGCACAATACACAGCGCACAACAGTATACGTAACCGCTCACGCTTCCCAGCGGACTCTAGAGATGGGTGCCATTAACTGAAATATTGAAGTGACAAACTAACGGCAGACCATCGCGTCAGATAAAAATCTCCGATAACGATCTGACGTCGACCTGCCGTCTTTGGTGGAAATTGCTTTCACATCTGAGCCACATCAACAAAGCCGACGACACGTAATTCGCGACTACCGCAGCGCTACGCGAAACCAGCCAAAATTATATTGGCATATGTTATGCCAATGTCTATAGTATAGACCATGCCCAGGTAAGCCTTTACGGATATTCGTGCGGTAAACTAAGGAGAAGAGTCGATGGTCGGTCGCATTATTGGTTACGGTGTTTTAGTCATTGTGCTTTTGCTTGTGGGCGTGATCGTGGCAAGCCAGGTGATCCGGCCCCCAGACCTGCATGACTTTCAGTCAACTGATTTCTACAGAACCACTGCGGCACAGACTCACCCTGGTGACACCGGTTTGCTGCTCGACCTTGACTTCGTTCAAGCTCTTGGCGGAGACCTATCGAATAATTCCGAGCTGGATATCCACGTGTATCCCAATTTTTTGCCAGAGGTCAGGCGCTACGCCTGGTACCCCTATCGCGACTCCGACCAGTTGACCGTAACGCCCTCTTGGAGCACCGAGGTCGCCTCTATAACCGTGGACGGACAGTCCCTTTCGTCAAACACACCGTTTCAGCTTTATGGAAAAAATCACGGGCAAGAGATGCGAATCACAGCCGAGACGCAAGATGGCTCTCGAACTGCTGAGTACGTCATTCTAATCATGCCCCACACCTTTCCTCCGCTGAAGACACAAATCTCATCGGCAGAGGACGTGGCACCCGGCATCATTACGGGGATGCAGGCAGCGCCCAACAATCCAACATTCTCCGTTCCCCGCATGCTGCACTTATTGCTTTACACCAATGGCGTAGCAGACACCCGTGAGTTACTCAAAAAAGCCAGAATGCAAACCTTCGACGATTTCCTGGCCGTAGACCTGGGACAAAGCCTGGATCTGGAGCACCGCGAGTATCTGCCGTGGGTCAACTTTGTGCTGGACAAGTACGGCACGCCTCTGAAATACAACAATTTTGCGCCTCGTACGATTTACCTACCCTTTACTACGTCTAAAGATGAAGGTTTGCTGCCAGAGCAGGGTTTCATCTACAAGGAAATCGTGCAGGACTCTGCCGACAATTTCGCCGAAGCCATTACTCGCAGTTTTATTCAAGAAAAAGGCGAATCAATCGCATCGGAGATTCCCCGCCACCTTGATCAGTTCGACGACGGCCACCATATCGACGTCACACCATGGGAAACCGTCCAAAACCTGTTCTATCGAATTCATCCGGCCGGTACCGAACTCAGCAATGGCAGAAAGTTAGACAAGGACGTGACGAGCACTTATTTCGTGGAGCTTGATAGGCAGGGCAATGTCGTTTTTGAATGGGATTCGATAGATCACTTTCCACCGGATCAGTCCATCACTTACCTACCCAAAGACCGTTACGCCGAGTGGGACTATTTTCATACTAACGGCATAAGGTTCGCGCCGGGTAACGAACAGATTCTGGTCAGCGCGCGACACATGCGATCCGTGGTCAACGTAGACTACCCCTCTGGTGAGGTGAACTGGGTACTGGCTGACCCCGCTACACCGTTGAACCAGTTCACTTACATTGGCGACCCACTAGGTGGAATCAGTACTATTCACGCCGCAATCATGCGCGACGACTCGCTGCTCGTTTTCGACAACGGACATTACGTCACGCCGGAATATCGTGAGGGCTCTATTATCTACGATGCACCCGTTGAAACCCGACATGACTATACCCGCGTCGTTGAGTACAAAATTGATACAGAGGCTATGACCGCAACCTATCAGCGAGAGTGGATCTACCCGGAACAACTGGTGCGTACTGCTGGCTATCTCATGTTCGTGCCGCGCAGCGATGGAGAAGAAAACCTGCTGATTAGCTGGGGGTCGGGTGGCGCTTTTACCGAGTACGGTCCGGACAATAAACGAGTCCTCGCCACTGATATGGGAGGAATGACATACCGTTTCTACAAAGTGGACATCGATCACTGGATGGAGTGAAGGCAAATTTCATACACAAGCGGCTGACCTGAAAACAAGCATCGAGAAGCAAGACTAGCGCTATATCCAGGTTCGCTATTGCGCGAGAAGGTTCTTCAAATTCAGCCTAAGACGAGGCACCCCTTGAGAACCAGCATTATGGAAGACTTATCGTTGCAGCCTGGCTTTAGCAGGAGGATGTCAAACGCTTACACGATGGAACGGAAGGTTGAGTAAAATGACAAACCGTCCTCAACAGGGGAAAGGCGAGCCCAGGTAGAGCATAGAATAAAAGGACTTCGACCGGGCAGAACGGTTGCTATGCTTGCAGTTAATCAGTTGAGATCAGGAATACAGAAGCTTTCTGGCACGTCTCGAAGCACGCCTTAACCATCCGTTGCCGCGACGGCCCCCTATCTCCGTCCTAACACTTTTGTATTCTTTCAGTTTGCGCTTGATGTGCTCGCCCTTAGGGCGAAAATCGCGAGCCATGGACATAAGTTGGATACACTCATTGATGTTTCCCTCCAGGTCCCTATTCGCCAGAGAATCGGTGACTCTCTTAAGAATATCGGTGTATCTTCCCCGGACAGCTCGCATACTAACCTGGTCTCCCAAATCTCCTGTCGATGGGTCGAAGTCAGTGAAGGCCACACACCCGTTATCCTTGATTACTCGCGGTGGGTTGGGGAAGTTCTCTCTGGGGTCGTAATTACCGTCTAAAGTCGCTTTATAGTGTTGGGTTGTGCCAGCATAGCCCGATTCCTTCACGGGTGCTTTTTCAATATTGTTTCGAGCAACGTTATAGGCACGATTACCCACGAATTTAAAATGCAGTAAAGCGAACTCTGCATCCTCACTGGTTTTGTAGTTGTACTCCTCCAACATCAATTCAAAGCCCGGCCCCCGAGGGTGCGCCCCACGAGAAAAACGCATATCGAAGTCGCAGGCAAAAACGATTCGTTTGTCCATGTGAGGAGCTCTTATACCGCAACGATACTGGTCAACGAGGGACTGATTTGGATCAATTTCTGCGCGGTCGATCATGTCGAAGCCTGTCACCTGGGGTACGGTGACACCCTGCATCTGATACCTACTCAGCACTGCGGCAACATCAGGGTGGTAGAGCAGTTCGTCGGCATCACAGGCGATGATCCAGTCAGCGACTTCACTGGTGTGGCGTCCACCAGCCCGACTGTAGTCGTAATAGGTTCTGGCTTTCATTCTAGTGAGCAGCCGAATGTCCCGGGTCTCGTCGACCCACGGTATTACTGTCACCTGGGCGAATTGACGAGCAATTTCCAATGTTCTGTCATTGGACATATTGTCCATGAGAAAGACTCGACTACAGAAACGGCAGTAGTGATCAAGCGTTTTCGCAATGATCTCTTGTTCGTTATAGCTGAGAATATATGCATGAATAATCAATCTGTAGACCCTTGAGTGTTTACACTGCGGGTAGCATTATGCTGAAGATGCGCAGAACTCACCATGACTTGTTGAGACTCTGAATCCTC